>DATKVX010000043.1 GCA_035529855.1 bacterium | reverse complement strand
ACATAAAAAGGGGCCGGCCCGAAGGCCGGCCTTTTTTCCCCATGTATGCGGGCCGCGCTACGGGAATCATAAAAACAGGCGTAGGCCGGCGGCGGGGGTAAAGTACGTATCTTTAATCTCCCAAGCGTCCCTTCTTACCCTAACCCCGGCGCTGACGAAAATAACCAATGGACTCCCGGTTATCCTTAAATCCAGGCCGCCACCGGCACCGTAATAAACCATATCTTGCCGGTCGCCATATCGGTCTTTATAGTTGTTTAAACCGAACCTAAAATTCCCGTACGGTTTAATAAAATAACCCCGTGAGTAAGGTAAAATATAACCCCGCACGCTGCCCCCGACCAACACGACCTTTCTTGAGCTGCCCGGCGCCCAACTTACCTCAGGGCCGAAAGCTAAATGGTCGAAGAAGTTTAACGCGAATTCGGCCGGAAATAAGATATCGGTGTCGTCGCCGATGTCTGCTCCTACGCCCAACGTAAAACCAAACATCTTTCTTTCCCATGTGGCCCGCTTTTCCGGCACTGGCCCCCGGGCTATCGTAATGCCGCAATGAGGACACGTCCGGTCTCCCGGGTTTATTTTTTCGCCGCAATATGGACAGAATTCGAAATCCTGCGGGCGCTGGGGGAATTTCTCACCGCACTTATAACAGTAAACGGCATCGGCTACGTTCGCCGCGCCGCAACTCGGGCAAATTTCACCATCCGCGTCGCCGGCCGCCAAAGCGAACGGATTTTCTTCATTAAAATCCGCAAACGCCGAAACGGCCGCGGGCCCTAAAGCAATGATAACGCCGACTACTACCGCCGTCACTTCTTTCATTACGCCCTCCTCGTCGCGTTAACGTCTCTGAACAAGTTACTTCTTAGCTAAATCTAAATAAAAGGAGCTACCGCGTCAATAAGTTTTTTTACATTTCAGCCCTCCCCCTCCCCCCGGCTGGGGGTTTTTTATTTTACGCCTTGACCCTCCCCCCGCGGGGACAAAGGCCTTAAGGCCCTTGTCGAGCCCCCTCGCGGGAGGGTTTGTGATGCCGGGCGGAGCGTAAAAAAAGGCCGGCCTCCGGGCCGGCCCCGTACTCTTTATACTAAGGTTATTCTTCCTTTACTTCCCCGGCCGCGACCAGCCGCATCGTCGCGTAGCCGAAGAACGCCAACCAGGCGAACATAAAGCTGAAGGCCACGTTGAAGAGGACCTCGAACGCGCCCTGGGCCATGACGGCGCCGGCGTCGACGCCGGCCGCGGCCGCGGCGCGGTGGACGTTGACCAGCCCGGTGACGGTCCCCAGGCCGCCGTTGAACGCGGAGACAAGGCCGCAGATGAGGATGGCCCACGCCCACTGCTTGACGAGCGGCCCGTGGGGCCGCTTGCGCGCGTACGGCGCGATGGTAAAATAGCCCATTATAATAAGAGTTATTATAAATATTCCCGCCAGGAACGAGATATAGGTCGGGATGCCGCCTAAGCGCAGCATTTCGGAGAACGTCAGTTCGGGCATAGTTCGCTCCTTAGGGTATCTTGTACAAACGTTATTTATTTACCTAAAAGGGCCGTTAAATCATCCCGCGTAAGGCCGCATTGTTTCATTATCCCGAGCAACGTCCCCGGCGCAAGCTCCGCGTGGAGCGGAACGACGGTTTTATACTCCCCCTTCCTGAGGGTAACGTGGCTCCCCCGCTGCCGCACTTCCTCAAAACCGGCTTTCTTCAATAGTTTTATTAGGGCGGCACCCGACAACACGGGTAGCTTAGACACCGACCGCGACCTCAAGTTGATACATAAGCGCGGGCCCCGAATCCTCGGGCAAATCCTCGTCGCCGAAGCTTTCGATATACAAGTCAACCGCTTCTTTTAGGTTCGCCTGCGCTTCTTCGACCGTCGTCCCCTGACTCACGACGCCGAGCTCAATACACCGCGCGACGTACCACTTGCCTTCGCGCGTTATTACCGCGTTATATCTTCTAAGCATCTTGTACCTCCGTAACTAATACCGCCGCCGATATTATACCCGCACCGGCCTTTCCAGTCAAAACTACTTACGCGACTTCTTCCTCATTTCGGCAATCCACGCCAGATATTTTTTAATCCGCGCCTCGTCGCCGCGCTCGCCGGCTCCGTAAAACCGAACCGGCTCGGGCATATACTCCTGCTCCACCCAGCCGCCCGGGAAGCTATGGGGATATTTATAGTCCTCGTGGTCCGGGTCGCCGGCCCGCGGGACGTTGCGCAGCGGCAGCGGGACCTCGCGCCGCGGCCCCTCCTCCACTTCTTTCATAGCCTTCCCTATAGCCCTCGTCGCCGTGTTGGACTTGGGCGCGGTGGCGAGGTAGATAGTGACGTGGCCTAGTATCAAAGGCATCTCGGCGTCGCCTATGGTCTCGGCGGCGCGGAACGCGGCCTGCGCCAGCAGCGCGGCCTTGGCGTCCGCCAGGCCCACGTCCTCGGAGGCGAAGATGACCATCCGCCGCGCGACGAAACGCGGGTCCTCGCCGCCGGCGAGCATCCGCGCCAGCCAGTAGAGGGCGGCGTCCGGGTCGGAGCCGCGCATGGACTTGATGAACGCGGAGATGGTCTCGTAGTGGCCGGTCTCGTCGCGGTCGTAGAGGTAGTCGCGGCCTCCCGTCGCCTCCGTCGCGACGTCGAGCGTTATCTCGCCCCCCTCGCCCATCAGCAGCGCCGACGCCTCGAGCGCGTTTAGGACCCGGCGGGCGTCGCCCTCCGCGGCGCGTCGGATATGGCGCCGGGCGTCGTCGGCCAGCTCCAGCTTAAGTTCGCCTAGCCCCCGCTCGTCGTCGGCGAGGGCGCGGTCGGCGACGACGTTGAGGTCGTCGTCGCTCAGGGCGTCGAAGCGGACGACGCGGCTGCGCGAGCGCAGCGGCGGCGTGAGCGCGAAGTAGGGATTGTGAACCGTCGCGCCCACCATGACGAAGAGGCCGGCCTCGACGTGGGGCAAGAGGCCGTCCTGCTGCGTCTTGTTGAAGCGGTGGAGCTCGTCGATGAAGAGGAGGGTGCGCCGGCCCTCGAGCGCGCGGCGCTGGCGGGCCCGCTCGACGACGGCGCGGAGCTCGGGCAGGCCGTCGGTCACGGCGTTGAGCGCCTCGAACGCGGCGCCGGTCACGTTCGAGATGATGTGGGCCAGCGTGGTCTTGCCGGTCCCCGGCGGGCCGTAGAGGACGAGCGACTGGAGGCGGTCCTCCTCTATCGCGCGGCGCAGGAATGTCCCCGGGCCCAGAACCTCCTCTTGGCCCACGAACTCGTCGAGCGTCCGCGGCCTCATACGAACCGCGAGCGGCGCCCGGGCGAAGTCGTCCTTTTCGAATAGTCCTTTGGCCACGGCTCGATTATAAACGCCTCAGGGCGCCGCGGCAATCAAAAAAGAGCGCAAACAACGAATTGACCGGCCGGCCCGAGCGACCTTTCCTTCGCCGAGGCGTAGCATTTTTTAGGTGCCCCCGAAACGAATATATGCTAACATAGCTTAAGCGGTTAGCACTTTTAACATTTCTCTAATCCCAAGGAGGAATTCGAATGTACAAATGGACCGTAGTAATCTGTGCCGTTGCGGGCCTATTCGCGGCGACGGCCGGCACCGCGGGCGCCTTGTTCGTCGAAGGCAGCGTGACCGCGGGGTTCGTTCTCCCGCAAATGGAGATGCCGCGGGCAAATGCCTGGGTCAAAACAGAGGACGTGGAAGGCTTCGAAAAGTATTTGGGCCACGACGGCGAGTTCGGCGACATCACGCCTGGGATGGGCTTCGGCCTGGGCTACGGCGTCACTCTCGGCAGTTACTTCCGGATAGACGCCTTCGTCGCCAATATCCGCAAAGAGCACGAAGCAATTTACACCGGCCCGCAATACAAGCGCACCGTAAAACTTACGACGCACATCCTACCACTTCGCATCGGCGGCACGTTCCTCATGCCGGGATTCCTCGACGGCCGAATAAAACCGGAGATGGGTCTGGGCATAGTCACCTTTATCGTGAACTACGACACGGCCCAGGACGCTACGCTCCTGGGGCTCTTAACCGTTGACGGCACGGCGTGGACGAGAGAGGTGTGCTACGGCCCGGAGCTAAGACTCGGGGCCGAGTTCGCCTTGTTCGGCCCCCTGGCAGTCGAAGCGTACGGTACCTATTGGACCGGGGAAGCGACGCTCGCCAACTGGGCCCAATACGGCGAAGTACCGCTACGGGGCCCCACCAGCGAGGACTTCACCGGGTGGGCCATTTGGGTCGCCCCGCGTTTTTATCTTTAGGGTCGGAAATATTAAGAGGTTTGCCCGGGTCCGACGTGGCCCGGGCTTTTTAATTAATAAAAGGGGCCCTTGCGGGCCCTCTTTTTACCCCGTCGGTACCGTGTGGGGGTGAGATTGGAACAGCTGTTTAAAGTGGGTGCCGGCTTTTTGAGGTTTGGACTTCCGCTCGCGGCGGCTTGCCCGGCGCTCAAGGACTGACTCCCTAAACAACGGTCGTAAGCTCTAATCTTCTAAGCCCCATCACTTGCACCGCAGGGAGTTCCATCCTAATAAAAATATTCCGGGAAATCAAGCTATATTTGTTAACTCGGCCTAAATCCACCCTACGCGCGTTCTATAGCTTTATCGGCCAAACGTTTTATATGCGCCCGGACTTTCTGCACCTCGCCCTCGCCGCTTACCCTTTTCAGCGCCTCCTCCCAGACCGATATCGCCTCCGCGTACTGCTCACTGGTTTCCAACACCCGCGCCAATGCGTGGTAATACTTCGGCACTTGCGGCCTGAAAGCCAACGCCGCCCAAAGCTCGTCCTCGGCGCGCGTCATATCGCCCTTCCGGAAATGGGCGATTCCAAGGTAATACCGCGTCGTAGCGTTGGACTCGTCGACCTCTTTGCTGCGCTCCAGGATTTCGACCGCCCGTTCGGCGTCGCCGCGTTTGAGGTAGAAGTAACCGAGCTCCGTCAGGGCCGACGTATTCCGGGGGTTGTAGGTCAAAGCCAGCCGGTATTGGCGCCGCGCGCCCTCGTGGTCGTTCTTCTCGTCCAGGTGCCGGCCGAGCGCCAGGCGCGCCGTGATGTACGACGGGTCGGCCGAGATAGCCTTGCCCAGGAAATCGGCGTAACCCACGTCCTCCTCCGGCACGCTGTACTTCGATATCAACGCCAGGTTGTACCACGACCGCGCCGAATTGGGGTTGAGCCGCACCGCCTCCAGAAAGCGCGTCTGCGCGCGACGGAAGAGGTCCTCGTCCCGCCCGCCCGACAGGAAGACGAAGACCTCGCCCATTACGTTCTGCGTCTCGTAGAGCTCGGGATGCTGCCGCACGGCCCGAAGCGCCACCCGGTACCCCTCCTCCAGAAAGGAGAGGAATTTATCCTCGTCGCGTACGTGCCGGCGCGCGAGTTGCAACAAAAGCTCCACCGCGGCGACCGCCGCGAGCGTGAAGTCCTCGTCCTCCGCCAGCGCCCGACGGTACGCTTCGCGCGCCCGCTCCAAATCCCCGGACGTTCCCGAGATGTGGTAACGACGGCCGTCGCAGTAGTTCCTCCAGGCGAGCGACGACGACGTCGGCCCCAAGTAATAGCTGAGCGCCGCGTCGTTCTTGACCCGTAAATCGCACAGCCCCACGACGTCTCCGAGGATGGCGCGCGCCGCCTCGAAAGGCCGGTCCCCGCCGACGAGGATGCGCGGCCGCCGCCAATCGTGCCGCTCGAACATCCCCGCGATTTTATAACGCACCTGAAAGTTCCGCCCCACTCTCCGCGCCCGCCCTATTACTAAATAATCTACCTCCAGCGCCTCCCCCCACTCTACGACCTCGGCTTCGGACACCACGCCCCGCCGCACGTACCCCGTCGCCGCGCGAAACGGGTCCATAACCGATACGTCGTACGCCGATAGACAGCGCGATACCACGTCCGCCAGGCCGTAGCCGAGACGCCAATCTTCCTCGACCGTCCCGCCCAATAACATAGGCATAACGGCGATCTTGGCGTCTCTCCGCAAGGCGATGGTACTCGTCCCGCGGCGCGTTAAATAGATGACCTCCGCCGTGGCCGCCACCAGGAACGCGGCAACCAGTATCGCAGACGCGACGAAGTTCTTAACCAGCACCGAGAATATTACGATAAACAGGACCGCCGCGGCGTCGGCCACCCAGAAAATATCGGTGGTCCGAAAGACGTCGCGGTTAAATTTGAAGAAGAAGTAAACGAGGCCGCCGATTACCATCGCCAACAGAACGGCGAAGGCCGTCTCGGCGCGGAAGTAAACCGGATAGCTTACTAACCGAGCTATAAAATCCCAGATAGCCATGGGTGCTTAGACTTCCCCACTCCTGCGCCGGATTATAACCGATAAACTAATTATAACGCAAGTTAATTCTCCCGCCGCACTAACCGATAGCGGCCGAGGGCGCCGGGTCCGCCGCGGCGTCCAGAAGCTCGCCCCGGGCCGCGGCGAGAAAACCCGCCGCCGCTACCATCGCGCCGTTGTCGCCGCAAAGTTCGGCCGGGGGCCAGTAAGGTTCGACGTCGCCGGCCGCGACCGCCTCCCTGAGCCGCCGGTTGGCCGCTACGCCCCCCACGACCGCGAGCGCTTTCCTACCCAACTCCGCGCAAGCGCGGAGCGCCTTCGCCGCCAGGACGCCGACGGCCGCCTCCTGGAACGAGGCCGCGAGGTCCGCGCGTCGGCGGGCCGTCTCCCCCTCGCCCAACTCTTTTACCTTCAAGGATACCGCGGTCTTCAGGCCGGCGAAAGAAAACGCCAAACCGCGGCCCAACATAGGCCGCGGGAACGCGAACGTCGGCGAGCCCTCGGCCGCGGCGCGTTCTACGGGCGGCCCGCCGGGATACGGCATCCCGAGCAACCGCGCCACTTTGTCGAAAGCCTCCCCGGCGGCGTCATCGCGCGTCTCGCCGAGCAGGCGGTATTCCCCCCAGCCGACGACGTCGTAGAGCGCGGTATGGCCGCCGGTGGCCAAAAGCGCTACAAACGGCGGCTCGGGCGGCCCCTCCATCAGCCGCAGCGCCGCGAGGTGCCCCTCCAGGTGGTTCACGGGGTACGCCGGCAGGCCGGCGGCATGCGCCACCGCCTTGGCGAACGTCATCCCCACCAGCAGCGAGCCCTGCAAACCCGGTCCTACCGTTACCGCCAGCGCGTCTACGCCCCGCAGCCCCCCCACCGGCTCGAGCGCGCCCTCCGTTACCGGGAGTAGGTTGACCTCGTGCTCGCGCGACGCCAGCTCGGGCACGACGCCGCCGTACGGCGCGTGAAGGCCCGCCTGGCTCGCTACGACGTTGGAAATCAAACGGACGCCGTCGTCGACGACGCCCGCGGCCGTTTCGTCGCAGGAAGTTTCCAGCCCTAAAATCTTCACCTTTAATCCGAAGGCCGCCCGCGCCGTCGGCGCGGGCCCTTGACGACCGCCGTGCTCCGGCCGCGAGCCACCAGCTCTCCCGACGAATTCCTAATCTCGGCTTCGGCCTCGACCATCCTTACCCTGTCCGCCGCGATCCAACCCCGGACCCGCAGCTCCTCGCCCACCGGCACCGGCCTCTTCAGCTCCACCTCCAACCTCGCCGTGACGGCGGGGATGCCGAGCTCCCAACACAGCTTCAACATCGCCTCGTCGAGTAAGGTCGCGATTATGCCGCCGTGCGTTACGCCGGTGTAACCTTGATGCTCGGGGCGGGGCTTGAACGTCGCCTCGGCCGAACGCTTCACGGCGTCGACGTCAAACTGGAGCCGCAAACCCACGGGATTCGCGGCGCCGCAACCGAAGCAATAGTCGTCGCCTTTCAGCTCCATTTAAACTCACGGGTTATTTGCGGCCCGCGATGGCGGCCAGCGCGTCGGTCGCGGCGGCCCGCACCGCGTCGTCGGGGTCGTTCTCGGCGACGGTGGTCAAGGCCGGCACGGCGTCGAAGTGGCCTATCTTACCCAGCGCGAGGACCGTTACCTCGCGCACCCGCGGGCTGGGGTCCTGGAGCGCCCGGATCAGGTTCGCGACGGCGTACTTCCCGTCGATGGCGCCCAACGTCTTGGCCGCGGTCCACCGGACCGACTCGTCGTCATCGTCGAGCAGGGCGGCGACGGGTTCAATAGCCCGGGCGTCGCGCGCGAAGCCCAATATCTCGCAAGCCGCCTTCTGGGCGGACGGGTTCCGGGAGGCCAGCGCGTCTTCCAATACATTATAAACGTCCGGGCCCATGCCGCGGAGCGCCACCATCGCATAGTGCCGCGCGACCAGGTCCCGCTCGCCGAGCAGCTTCACCAGCGCCGCCGCCGCTTCCACGTCCGCCAGCCGGCCCAACGCCACGACGGCGCTCTTCTTCACGGCCGGGTCGGCCGAACCGAGCTTCTTAACCAACGGCCCGACCGACGGCTTGCCGATAGCCACCAGGGCCTCGATGGCCTGTTCGCGTACGTAGAGGTCGGGCGACGACAGCAGCTCGAGCAACGGGCCCACCGCCCGCCGCTCCCGCATGCGGCCTAGGGCGATGGCCGCGCCCACCACGGCGTCCTCGTCATCGGACCGCAGCTCCGTCAGAAGCATCTTTACGGCCGGCTCGCCGAGTTTGGCCAGCGACGTAGCGGCGAACCATTGGACGGCGCGGTCGCGGTCGCCCAGCGCCCGGGCCAGGGCCGGAACCGCGCGGCTCGAGCCCAGTTCGCCGAGCGCCATGGCCGCGCACTGACGAAGCTCGGGGTTCTCGTCCGATAGCGCGACGATGAGCGGCTCGAGCGCCGCCTCGTCGCCCGCCACGCCGAGGTACTCCGCGGCCTCGCACTGCTCCGCCAGCGTACCGCGCGCGAGGTTTTCGTACGCCTCCTCGAGCGTCAGCGTCGCCGCGAGTACCGGGGCCGCGGCCAGGGCCAACGTCAACGCAAGGATACCCTTCGCCTTCACCTAACAACCACCCTTCCATATCAAGTAGGCGATAATTATTACGAACAACGCGCCGTATATCACCGCGCGTACGTACGCCGGATTCGCCTTCTTTTTAACCACGTCGGTCACCCCTCGAGCCTCAAAAGGCCGCACAGCGCTTCGTGAACGCGGCCGTTAGTCGCCACCACGTCTACGTCGCCCGGGACGTACGCCGAACCGTCGACGCGGCTCACTCGTCCTCCCGCCTCGGCGACGAGGAGTACGCCCGCCGCGGTATCCCAGGGTGAAAGTTTCAACTCCCAGAACCCGTCCAGCCTCCCCGCGGCCACGTACGCCAAATCCAGCGCCGCCGCGCCGCCCCGCCGGATGCCCATGACCCGTTTGGTAACGCGGCCGAAGTTCGCGACGTTGTCCACCGCCGACTCGTGTTTGTCGTACGGGAAGCCGGTGGCGACGAGCGCGTCGGCGAGCGTCTCCGCCCCCGACACTTTAAGGGGCCCCGCCTCACACGCCGCGCCGCCGCCGCGTTCGGCCCAAAACGTTTCGCGGCGCAGCGCGTCGAAGACTACGCCCGCCACCGCCTCGTCGTCGTGCGCCAACGCCAGCGAGACCGCCACCATAGGATAGCCGTGGGCGAAGTTGTTGGTTCCGTCCAACGGGTCGACGTACCACCGCCAGCCGCTTTGCCCCTCCCGGCTCGAGCCTTCCTCGGCGACGACGGCGTGCGCCGGGTACTCCCGGCCTATGGCGTCCACGATTAAAGCCTCGGCGCGGCGGTCGACGTCGGTGACGAGGTTGGTGGCGCCCTTGCGGTCGACGCCGAACGAGCCCAGGAAGTTCTCGGCGATTAACGCGCCGGCTTCCGCGGCGACGCGCCTGGCGAACGAAACGTACGGTTCGTACGCGCCCACGTCAGTCGATGTACCCGACCGCGCGCATCTGGTCGCGAACGGCGTTGCTCACGCCCGCCCGTTCGAACTGCTGCGAGAATTCGATGTTGCCCTCCATCCAACTCCGGAGCGACTCCTCGAGCTTGACGCGCGACGGGTCGAAAAGGCTTATCGGGTCCCGTTCGCCGGCGTCGGCCACCAGGTTGAAGTACTCCGCCTTGGACCAATCGTCCCCGTGGCCTATGATGAGCTTCCGGCCTTTATAAACGACGCAATATCGTCTTTGGCCCTTCAACATACTCGAGCCGGCGAACGCGGCTACGTCCCCTTCGGCCCCCCGGGCGGCGACGCGGATATCGCGGCCTTGCATGGACGGCGGCACGTCCAAGCCGACGTACGTCAGTACGGACGGCGCGAAGTCGACCAGGCCCACCTCGGCGTCCGAAACGCCGGCGCCGCTTTCCGGATACCGCACCACCAACGGAACGCGGATGACCTCCTCGTACAGGGTCTTGCCGTGGTCGTACTTGCCGTGTTCCCAGAACTCTTCGCCGTGGTCGCTGGAGATTACGACCAGCGCGTTCTTCGGCATTACGGCGAAGACGCGCCCCAGCTCGTCGTCGACGTAGCGGACCTCGCCCTCGTACATACGCTCGAGCACGTCGGCCCTCGTCCCGTCGCCGTGCGCGAACCTGTCTATGAGACGCCGGTCCGCCGCGGCCACGTACTCCGGCGGCGGGCTGTACGGACAGTGGGGGTCGAGGTAATGGGTCCACAGCAAGAGCGGCCGGCGCCTCTTCTCGCTCAGTATCCGCACCAGGTGGTCCGTAATGACCGTCGTGTGGTCGTCCTTGACGCCGACGCGCGTGTTCCGCTTCTCGAAGACCCGGTTCTCGAGGTAATAAAAATAGGTCTCGTAATACCCCAGGCCGCGAACGAGCTTGTTCTGGTCCCAGTACAGGTAGTCGTCGAAGCCGCGCGCCAGCCCCGAGCTCCGGTGGCAGAGGCGGTTGGCGACCACCGCCCGGGTGTCGTACCCGGCGTCGCGCAAAATTTCGGCCAACGCCGGCTGCGACGTGCCGAGAGGCCGGTCCGCGGTGGTGTAGTGCACCATGGGGTACTGGCCGGTGTGGAGGGTCCCCAGCGACGGCGACGTCCAGCTCGCCTGCGAACGGCAGTACGTGAAGACGTACGCGTTCTTGGCGAAGCGGTCGATGTTGGGCGTCAGCGAAGGTCCCTCCGCCCGGGGGCCCAACTTGTCGGCCCGCCAGGCATCAAGCGTAATTATTATTACGTCGGGGAGGCCGGGCGCGGGCGCGGGCCTCGTTAGCGCCGAAATTGCACCGGCGACGACGTATACCGCCAGGGCGACGTAGCCGACGGCCGCCAAGGCCCGGACGACGTACGGCCCGGCGCGGCTCAAACTACCGGCCAACCGATATATGCCGAACGTCAGCGCGAACGTTACCGCCAGCCACCCGGGGCCCATCACGAAGGCGGCCCACGCCGGCAGCTCCAACGATACGGTGGCCAAAACGACCCAGAGGGGCGTCGCCGCCAGCAACGCCGCGAAGGCGCCGGCGTACGCGACCCGCGCCAACGACCTGCCCGTTGCCTCTTCGGCGCGCCGCCGCCGTACGGCCCACAGGACCGCCGCGGCCAGCGACGTCAAGGCCGCGGCCGCGGCGCCGAGCAGCGCGTATAACTTGGCCCGGTGGAAGAAAGACCAGAACCAGTACCAACCCGCCAACGGCTCGGTGAGGCGTAGGTATTTGTTGAGGAACAATTCCCACGTCGCGCCGAAAGCGGCCGCGGCCAGGAAAACGCCGATTACCTTTACGGTCTTCAGTAATATACTTCTCATATTAACCCGTTGAATTACAAATCACGCGACCAATATCATAGCGCATAATTTATAGGGGTCCGACTCGCGGCGGACGACGTCCAGCTTGACGCCGGCGTTGGCGAAGGTCGCGAATACGTCTATCCCGCAAGCCTCCATCGCCGGCCGCGGCTCTCCGGGGAGCTTGCACGGCTTCGAAACGTCGCACGTTCGGCACAGGTTGCAGGGGCCGGCCACGAAAGCCAGGGCCTTGTGGAAGCCGTCCAGGAAGATTTCGCGCTCGAGCGCGAGCAGGTCCTTATGCATCTTCTTCCGTAAAGGCCGCTGTTTGCTCGAGCCCCCGGCGTCGTACGTTACGAGTATAGCCCTATCGTAGCAGCGTACCACGGCCTTGGTCTCGGCCGCCGTGGGCGTAGCCGGCGGGCACAGGTGCCGGGCGCCGTAGCTCCCGCAGCCGAACCGGCACTTGTAGCGAACCCACGCCGCCGTAACGACGTACGACGCCGGCGCGGGCCGGGCCCAAGACGCGCCGCGCTCGAGCGCGCCCCGGCAGTATTCTTCCAATTGGCGCGGCCCACAACCGTTCATATTCATTAATAGTAACATCTTTACGGTGCCCCGGTCAATTGACGTTTGGGGAACCGCCCGCTGTACCGGCCGTCCCGCCTCGAGGTGGAAACCGCCGCGCCGGATTCGACATAACCCTAAGCCGGAAGCCGGTTTAGGAAACCGCCTTCCTCGATTTCCCTTGACAGCGGTACGGATATCCCGTATAATCCGCGTTAAACTTTAACCGATAAAGGTATAACGTCATGGGCGTCCCAAAGAGAAAAACGTCACGTTCGCGGCGGGGGAACCGCCGCAGCCACGACGGCGTAAAAGTGCCGAAGCCGGTATTATGTCCCAATTGCGGCGAGGCGCGGCTGCCGCATCACGTGTGTCCGAAATGCGGCCACTACGACGGCGAAGAAGTCATTAAACCCAAAGAGAAATGACGGCGCCCTCACGGCCTCCACGCAACGTAAAAGACCCGCTTAGGCGGGCTTTATTTCGTAAGGTCAAGTACCGCACCACGCCATGAAGATCGTCGTCGACGGGATGGGCAGCGACGCGGCCCCGGCAAACGAGGCCGCCGGCTGCGTCAAGGCGCTTAAAGAGTCTCCCGACCTCGAGATATTGTTGGTGGGCGACCCGAAGCGGCTCGCGAAGGAACTGCGGAAATACGCCGTTCCGGGCGGCCGCATCGAAGTCGTGCCGGCTTCCGAGATAATAGGCATGGACGAGAAACCGGCCGAAGCCCTTCGCAAGAAAAAAGACGCCTCCATACGAGTAGGGGCCATCTGCGTACGCGAAGGCCGGGGCGAAGCCTTCGTCTCGGCGGGCAACACCGGCGCCGCGGCCATGGCATCCCTTATAGCCATAGGTCGCGCGCGGGGCGTGCGACGGCCCGCCATCGCGGCGCTATTCCCAACGCGGGAAGGCCACTGCGTCGTGCTGGACGTCGGCGCCAACCTCTTCTGCAAAGGCGTCCACCTGCACCAGTTCGCGATAATGGGCGAAGTTTACGCCCAGTGCATCTTCGATCTCGAGCGGCCGCGCGTCGGCCTGCTCTCCATCGGCGAAGAGGCCGCCAAAGGCTCGGAGGCGGTTTTCGAAGCTCATCGCTTACTCTCGCAAGCGCCCGTGAACTATATCGGCTACGTCGAGGGGGGCGACATCCTTAACGGCAAGGCCGACGTGGTAGCTTGCGACGGCTTTACCGGCAACGTCTTGCTGAAATTCGCCGAATCGGTGCCCGCCATCGTCTTCTCGGGGCTCAGGAGCGAGGTCAAGCGCGACCTCCTGGTACGGATCGGCGCCGGCCTTTCGCGCGCGGCCCTGCGCCGCGTCAAGAAGCGATGGGACTACGCCGAGTACGGCGGCGCGCCGCTTCTAGGCGTCAACGGCGGCGTAATTATATGCCACGGCAAGTCGTCGCCCAAAGCGATTATGAACGCTATCCTGGTAGCGGAGAAATACGTCCACTTCGGCGCGACCGAGAAGATAACCGACAAGCTCGGGAGGTTCGCCGATGGCGGGTAAAGGCCGCCGGGCCGCTTTCCTCGGCGTGGGCCGGTACGCCCCCGAGAAAGTGTTGACGAACTTCGACCTGGAGAAGATGGTCGATACCACCGACGAGTGGATAATCGAGCGTACCGGCATCCGCGAGCGCCGCATCGCGAGCGACGACCAGGCGGCGTCGGACCTCGCCGTCCCCGCGGCGCTGAACGCGCTCGAGGCGGCGGGCGTATCGCCGGAAGAATTGGACCTCATCCTCCTGGGGACCGTTACGCCCGACTACTTCTTCCCCAGCACCGCCTGCGTCGTTCAGAATAAAATCGGCGCCAGGAACGCCGCGGCCTTGGATACCTCCGTAGGCTGTTCCGCCTTCATCTACGGCTGCAACATCGCGAGCCAGTTCATCGAGACCGGCCGCTACGAACACATCCTGGTCATCGGCGTCGAGACGCTTAGCAAGCTCACGGACTACACCGACCGCAATACGTGCGTCCTGTTCGGCGACGGCGCCGGCGCCGCGGTGCTCGGGCCGGCGCGGGGCGACGGCGGCATCCTCGCCACCCACATGAAAGCGGACGGCTCCTTGGGGTATTTGCTGGAGATGCCGGGCGGCGGCTCGCGCCAACCGCCTACCCACGAATCGCTCGACGCGAAGCTGCACTACATAAAGATGGCGGGGCGGGAGGTCTTCAAAAACGCCGTGCGGTCGATGGTCGAGGCGGGGCAATACGTCCTCGACGAGGCGGGCTACACCGGCGAAGACGTCGACCTCCTCATACCGCATCAGGCCAACTGGCGCATCATGAGCGTCGTGGCCGACAAGCTCAAAATCCCGCACGAGAAGGTCTTCGTAAACCTGGACAAGTACGGCAACACCTCCGCGGCCTCCATCCCCATCGCGCTGTCGGAAGCGGTGGAGCAAGGGCGCGTAAAAGCGGGCGACCTCGTGCTGAACGTCGCCTTCGGCGCCGGGTTCACGTGGGCCGCGAATTTAGTGCGATGGGAATAGGCGCCGGCGCGGCGCGGGGGCGTAAAGCACGGCTCTCTAAGTAACGTTTAAATAGATTTTATGGCGATCGCATTCTTATTTCCGGGACAAGGTTCGGCCGAAGTCGGCATGGGCGCCGAACTGTTCGAGCGCGAACCGTTGCTCGACGAATACTTCGGCAAGGTCTCGGCGGCGCTGGGCCGCGACCTCAAGGCCATAACGCTCGAGGGCCCGGAGGAGACGCTGGTCGCGACCGAGAACGCGCAGCCGGCCATCTTCGCGCTTTCGGCCGCTTGCTTCGACCTCTTCGGCGAACGGTGCCCGCGGGCCGCGGACTTCTACGCCGGCCACAGCCTCGGCGAGTACACCGCGCTCTACGCCGCCGGCGCGCTTTCGCTCGAGGACGCCGCGTCGCTGGTCTGCCAACGCGGCCAATTCATCGCCGACGCGTGCGCCCGAACGCCGGGGGCGATGGCCGCGGTGATGGGCCTGGACGACGAGGCCGTGGAGAAGATTTGCGAGGAAGCCTCGGCGGCGGGGGTCGTGGTGCCGGCGAACTACAACACGCCGGGGCAAGTGGTCGTGTCGGGGAGCGAGCCGGGCGTCGCGCGCGCGGGTGAGCTCGCCGGGGAACGGGGCGGCAAGTTCGTGCCGTTGAAAGTCTCGGGCGCGTTCCACTCGCCGCTCGTCGCCGCCGCGGGTGAGCGAATGAAGGAAGCGCTGAAGAAAGTGATGGTCCAACCGCCGGCGGCGGTTTTCATAGCCAACGCTTCGGGAAAAGCGGCCGGCCAGCCGGAGGTCATAAGGGACCTCTTATATAAGCAGATCTCGCGGCCGGTGCGGTGGAGCGAGACGTTGGAGCGGATGACGGCCGGGGACGTAGACGTCGTCGTCGAGTTCGGCCACGGCCGCGTCCTGACCGGGATGTTTAAAAAAGTAAAACGCGACGCCCGGGTCTTCAACGTGGGCGACGAGGCGAGCCTGGCCGCCGCCGTCGAGGCGTGCCGGGAATTCGCGCTCTGAACGGGGATTAAAAGGGAGGCGGACTTATGCCGGAATTCGAAAACAAAGTAGCGGTGGTGACGGGCGCGGCGCGAGGGATAGGCCGTGCCGTAGCCGCGCGGCTGGCGAAGGGCGGCGCCTCGCTGGCGCTGTGCGACGTCCTGGCCGACGAGGTCGACGAGGCGGCGACGGCGCTGGCGCAGGAATACGACGTGCCGGCGCGGGGATACGTCGTCGACGTCGCCGACGCGGAGGCGGTCAACGGCTTCGCGTCGGGAGTTCCCAAAGAATTCGGCTCGCTCGACATCCTGGTTAACAACGCCGGCATCGCCCGCGACGGCCTACTGATACGGATGAGCGACGACGACTTCGACCGCGTCCTCAAAGTCAACCTCTACGGCGCGTTCTACTTCTGCCGGGCGGCGGGCCGCATAATGGCCAAACAACGCTCGGGCAAGATAATCAACATGTCGTCGGTCATCGGCGTGATGGGCAACGCGGGGCAGGCGAACTACGCCGCGGCCAAGGGCGGCCTTATCGCGTTGACCAAAACCGTGGCCAAAGAGCTCGCCGGCCGGGGCGTCAACGTCAACGCCGTGGCGCCGGGCTTCATCGAAACCGAGATGACGGCCTCCCTCGCCGACGAGGTCAAAGAGGAGTATAAGAAGCTCATCCCGGTGGGGCGGTTCGGCGCGCCCCAGGACGTGGCGGAAGTCGTCGCGTTCCTGGCGTCGGAGGCCTCGGCCTACCTCACCGGCCAATTGATCTTCGTCGACGGCGGGATGATGATGTGAGCACAGTCAGGATATAAGGCTTTCAGTAATAATCATACTTTATCGCAGGAGGAAACCCGAAAATGGCGGACGTTGCCGGAAAAGTCAAAGAGATCATCGTCGAGCAGTTGGGCGTAACGCCGGAGCAGGTTACGCCGGAAGCATCGTTCATCGAGGACCTGGGCGCCGACTCGCTGGACACGGTAGAACTCGTAATGGCGTTGGAAGAGGAATTCGACATTCAGATACCGGACGAAGAGGCGGAGAAGATAACGACCGTACAGCAAGCGGTCGACTATATAATCAACAAGAAAGGCGAGTAGCCGGACCGGGCGCCGCGGTAAAGGCCGGACCTTAAGAGAGTTCACCGCCGGCCGCAGCCGTTCCCGCGTCTTCCGGCCGGCGGGTCGGGCCGCGGCGTCGACCGCTGTTTATTACGCCACAGCGCGCGAGGAGAAACGACTATGACGGGACGGCGGGTCCTAATAACCGGCTTAGGCGTAGTGGCGCCTAACGGGAATAACGCCGGGGAGTACTGGGAAAACCTGGTCGCCGGCAAAGGCGGCGCGGGGCGCGTTACCCATTTCGACACCGACGGGTTCTCGAGCCAGGTGGCTTGCGAGGTCAAGAACTTCAAGCCCGAAGAGTACATAGACCCCAAAGCCCTCCGGCGGATGGACACTTTCGTCCAATACGCGCTCGCCAGCACGGTAATGGCGATGGACGACGCCGGCCTTAAAGTGGGCCGAGACGACCTCGACGCTACGCGCGTCGGCGTCATCGTCGGCTCCGGCATCGGCGGCATCGGCGTCATCGAGAAGCAGCATACGATACTGCTCGACAAAGGGCCCCGACGGGTAACGCCGCTCCTCATCCCGATGCTCATCTCCAATATGGCGTCCGGCCAGCTCTCGATATATTTCAACGCCAAAGGGCCCAACAGCTGCGTCGTCACGGCGTGCGCCACCGCGGCCCACTGCATCGGCGACGCGTACCGCGTAATCGAGCGGGGCGACGCCGACGTAATGATCGCGGGCGGGACCGAGGCCGCCATAACGCCCCTGGGGTTCGCGGGGTTCTGTATGATGAAGGCGCTCTCCACCCGCAACGACGACCCCGAGCACGCCTCGCGGCCTTTCGACCGGGAGCGCGACGGCTTCGTCGTGGGCGAAGGCTCCGGTATACTTATACTCGAGGAATACGACCGGGCCAAGAAACGCGGCGCCGACATATATGCCGAGATAGTCGGTTACGGCATAACGGCCGACGCCTACCACATTACGGCACCCGACCCGGACGGCGAAGGCAGCGCCCGCGCCATGAAGATGGCGATCGAACACGCCGGCGTAAATCCGGAGGACATCGACTACATAAACGCCCACGGCACGTCCACGCCGTTGAACGACGTGGCCGAGACCATAGCCATCAAAAAGGCGTTCGGCGACCACGCGTACAAAATACCCATCTCGTCCACCAAATCTATGACCGGCCACCTCCTCGGCGCCGCGGGCGGCATCGAGAGCGTCGCCGCCGTCCTTACCATAAAAAACGGCGTAATCCACCCGACGATAAATTACGAATATCCCGACCCGGAATGCGACCTCGACTACGTCCCCAACGAAGCGCGCCAGGCGGACGTGAAAGTCGCGATCACCAATTCCTTCGCGTTCGGGGGCCAGAACGCAACCTTAGCGTTCAAGCGCGTATAACGGGCCCCCGCCAATCGATTATGGCTAATTTCGTGAAAAAATTACTCGGCCGCCAGGAGCCTTTGGAAGGCTACCTCTTCGACGACGAGCTCCCGGAAGACCGCCTCCGGGAGCTCAGGCAATTCTGCAAAGAGCACGACATCCACCTCGCCGACCTCTCGCTCATCGACCAGGCGCTGACCCATACCTCGTTCGCCCACGAGTCGGAACAAGACACCGAGGATTACGAGCGGCTCGAGTTCCTGGGCGACTCCGTCATAGGCCTCGTCGTCGTCGAATACCTCTACAACACTTTCCCGGACATGAACGAAGGGGACATGACGAAGATCAAAAGCGAGGTCGTCAGCCAGACCACGCTGTCCGAAATCGCGACCGAGTTGGGCCTGAATCGGCTTATGCACCTCGGCAAAGGGGAGGTCCTGAGCCGCGGCCGGCGTAAACCCTCCATCCTCTCCGACATTTTCGAGGCGCTGGTGGGCGCGCTCTACCTCTCGTCGACCATCGACGAGACGAAGGATTTCATAACCGAGCAACTCGAGGGGCGCATCCAGAAAATAGTCTCGCGCGGCAACCTCGAGAATTACAAATCGCTGCTGCAGCGCGTCGTGTTGGAGCGGTTCGGCGAAAACCCGACCTACCGCGTCCTCACCCGGCGGGGCCCGCAGCACAACGCCGAGTTCGTCGTGGGCGTCGAAATAAAAGGTAAAGTGTACGGCAAGGCCCGGGGCCGCTCCAAGAAAGACGCCGAAATGAGGGCGGCGCACAAAACGCTGCAGCTCCTCCGGTCGAAGAAGCGCCAACGCGCGCCCCACCAAAAAGAAACAAAGGCGAACTAACCCGATGGACTACTTGTTGACCGAAGAGCAACGCGAGCTCCAGAAGCTAACCCGCGATATTGCGCGCAACACCGTCGCGCCCAAGGCCGAGCACTACGACCGGCACGACGAGTTCCCGTGGGACATGGTAGAGGTCTTCGCGCAGGCGGACCTCTTCCGCGTCTTCGTCCCGGAAGAATACGACGGCCTGGGTATGGGCACCTTCGAGCTGTGCATCGTCGCCGAGGAGCTGTCCCGGGCGTGCGCCGGCATCGCGCTCGCGCTGCTGGGGACCGCGCTCGCCGTAGAACCTATTTTGATCGCGGGGAACGACGAGCAGAAGAAGAGGTTCCTGCCGCGCGTGGCCGCGGGCAAAGCGCTCGCGGCGTTCGCCCTAACCGAGGCCGAGGCCGGCTCGGACCCGTCGGCGGTGCGGACGCGGGCCCGCCGCGACGGCGACCATTACGTCCTCAACGGGACCAAGCAGTGGATAACCAACGGCGGCGAGGCCGAGATATACGTCGTCGTCGCGAGCACCGACCCGGCGCGCGGCGCCCGCGGCCTGAGCGCTCTCGCGGTCGAGAAGGGCACCCCCGGCTTCACGTTCGGCAAAAGGGAAGACAAGCTCGGCATCCGCGCGTCGGCGACGCGGGAATTAATATTTAGCGACTGTACGGTGCCGGCGGCGAACCTGCTCGGTAAAGAGGGCACCGGTTTCATCACGGCGATGCGGACCTTCGACCGGACGCGGCCCGGCGTCGCCGCGCAGGCCGTGGGCATCGCCCAGGGCGCGCTCGAGCTCGCCGTGGCCTACGCCAAAGAGCGCCGCCAGTTCGGCCAACCCATCTCGAGCTTCCAGGGGTTGCAGTTCATGCTGGCCGATATGGCGATAAAGGTCGAGGCGGCGCGCGCGCTGACGTACGCCGCGGCGCGAACGATTGACGCCGGCGCCCGCGACGTCAGCCGTTACTCTTCCGCCTGTAAGGCTTTCGCCTCCGACATCGCCGTCGAGGTGACCGCCGACGCACTCCAGATATTCGGCGGCTACGGCTACATGCGCGAGTACCCCATCGAGAAGTACTTTCGCGACGCCAAAATCACGCAGCTCTACGAAGGGACGAACCAGATCCAGCGGCAAGTGATCGCGCTGGACCTCATCCGGACCGCCGGCCGCAACTCGTAGCGGCCGCGGTCGGCCCCCGGCGGCGGGGGCTTTTTTTAAACCTATGGCTGCGTTCCCCTCCCGCCTCGTTTCGCGGGCCCGTTCGCTTTGGGCCGCGGCCGCGCGCCGACCCGGCATAGTCGTGGCCGCGACGGCGCTCGCCCTGGCCGCCGTAGCCGTCGCCCGCGTCGACTTCCTTTTAAAGCTTACCCCCCAAACCAACGAGATGTACTCGGAGTCGCTGGTCCGGTTCCGGTACGCGGAAATGATTATGAAGGGCGAGGCGCTGCCGCGCGCCGACCCGATGGTCCAATGGCCCGAAGGCTTTCCGCGCGACGAGATGATAATGCCGCTGCCGGACTACGCCGTCGGCTTGAGCTACAGGCTGTGGAGCGCCGGATTCGGCCCGGCCGACCGCTACGCGTACCTCCGGTACTTCATGGCGTTCTACGCGGCGACGTACGTTCCCGCGGCTTTCCTTCTTTTCTGGGTCATGTTCCGGCGGCCGTGGCCGGCGTGGGCGGCCACCGCCCTCTACGCCACGTGCCTCCCCACGTTCCTCCGCGCCGCCGGCAATTACCTCCGCGAGGACTTCGCGACGCCGGCGCTGCTCGCCGGCTCGGCGCTGGTTTGGTTACTTCTGGAGGGAAGACCGAAAGGCCGCGGCAAGAGAATCGCTGTCGCCGCGGCGCTGGGCGCGTGCGTCCTCTACGCGCTGAGCTGCTGGCACATGGCCCAGTTTTACGCCAACGTCCTGCTGGCGGCCGTTTTCCTCGCGGCGTTCCTCGGCCGGCCGGGCGCGTACGGCCATATCGGCGTCGGTTTGTTGCTGGGAACCGCGGCCGCGGCGCTCCTCAATAAACCGCTCTTCGCGAAGGGCGTCCTCTGGTCTCCCACCGTCGCCGCGGCGGCGGCCCTCGCGGCGTGGGGCGCGGTGCGGCGGCCGGCGACCGTCCGCTGGAGGTTGGCGCTGGCCGGCGGCGCGACGGCGCTGGCGGCTCTGTCGCTGCTCGCCGTCGGGTCCGGCGCCTACGGCCACGCGTACGCATTGATATGGGCGAAGCTGCGGCTGGCCGGGGTGCACCCCGACGACCCGACGCGGCTGCCCGTCGACGCGCGCATTTTCTGGATGGGCCCGTACGATACGACGACGTTGAAGCGGGCCCTCATCGAATACGGGCCCCTCCTCGTGGCGGCGGCGACGGCCTTCTTCTGGTCGTGCGGGAAGTACGTACGCCGGAGGAAAACCCCGGCGGGAGGTGCGCCGTTCTTTCCGGCGGCGATGACCGTCATCACGGCCGTTTTATATTGGTTTCTGGTCCGGCTAACCATTTTCTTCGCCCCCTGGGCCGCGATATGGGCGGCGTTCCCGGCGGCGACGGCCCGCCGGACGTGGACCAAAGCCGTCGGCGCGGCGTTGGTAGCGGGGCTTTTAGCGTTCCAATTTTATTGGGCGACGAATTACGGCCGCCCCGGCCTCCCGCGGCGACTGCTCGAGTTTTTGCCGGAAAAGGAAGACCCTCTGTGGGACTACGGCAAGAGCGACAACGAAATATTCTTCTGGCTGAAAGACAACACGCCCGAGGGGTCGGCTATACTGGGCCAATTCGGCCTGAGCGCGTCCGTAATGTATTGGAGCGAAAGGCCGGTGGCGCTTCACCCCATGTACGAGGTCCCCGAAATAAGGACCAAGATCGTCGAAACGTCGCGCGCGTATATGAGCCCCGAGGACGACTTCTACGAGCTATGCCGCCGGTGGCGCATCTCGTACGTCGTCTTCAACGCCCCCGTCTTCCTCGTGTACCAACCCCCGGGCGACCGGTACTTCGCCGCCACCCCCAACCCCCCGGCCGACGCCGTCGGCATGAAGATGCAGTTCCAACCCGAGTCGTTGACGCGCTTCCGCCTGATTCACGAAACTTATTCCTTCCGCGTCTTCGAAGTCGGGCGGCCGTACGACGGTTTCGTCGCCCGGCGCTACCATCCCTATTTCGACGATTCCCTCTTCCCGGGGTTGCCCTCGCGCGAGCACTACCGTGAGGTTGTGGCCGCCATCGAACGCGCCGGCGACCATTACAACCGCGGCCCGGTCCTTGAGCGCTCCTCGCGTTGGTCCGCGGCCGCGGCCCAGTACGGCATAGCGCTGAGCCTCCACCGGGATTACGAAGACGCGGAGTTGCGGCTGGGTTATTGCCTGGCACAACTCCAACGCTACGGCGAGGCCGAGCCCCACTTCCGCCGGGCGTTGCACGTCGAGCCCGAGAACGCGACGGCCCATACTTACATGGGCTCGTACTATTTCTCGACCGGGTCGTACGAGGCCGCGCTCAAGGAATATCGCCGCGCGTACGAGCTCGACCCCGACGACCCGGAAAACCTGGAGCGGATACGGTTGACGGAAAAAATATTGGCCGGCGCGTAGCCGGCCATCAGAGTATTCGCTGCAGCGGTTTAAACTATCCCTCGCCGCGCGGTTCGGGCACGTATTCCTGGATTCCCCAACCCAATTTCTCCTTCAGTAGTTTGTAGAAGTCCTTCTCCTCCAAACGTATGAGGCGGAGGCGCTTCTTGGCGCGCGTGGCGTACGCGCGGTCGCCCTCGGCCAGGGTGTACGTGGCCTGGCCGTCCACCGTCATCACGACCTCTTCCTTGCCGCGCGTGTGGAGCTCTATGCCGACCTCGAGGTTGGGGGGGATGATGAGGGGGCGCACCGTGAGGGAGTGGGCGCATATGGGCGTCAATAACAGGACGTCTACGCGCGGGTCGACGATGGGGCCGCCGGCGGACAGCGAGTACGCCGTCGAGCCGGTGGGCGTCGCGGCGATGATGCCGTCGCCCCGGTAGGAGAACAAGCGCTCGCGTTGGATATAGGCGTTTACGATGACGATACGCGAAATGGCCTTGGGCCCCAAGACGAGGTCGTTGACCGCCAATATGTCCCGTTCGACTTCGCCGCTCGTACGCTCGAGCCGGACCGAGAGCAACATGCGGCTTTCCACGAGGAAGCGGTCCGTTAAAATGGCGTCGACGGCGGTTTCCATTAAGCTGATGTCCATCTCGGATAGAAAGCCGAGGCCGCCGAGGTTCACCGCCAGGACCGGCACTTCATTAGCGGCCACCAACCGCCCCACCGAAAGCAACGTTCCGTCGCCGCCGAAAGAGATGACGAGGTCGCACGCCTTACCCATATCGCTTATGGCCACACGGTCGCCCTTCAAATTCCCCCATACGGCGGTCCGCTCCTCGATGACGTACCGCTGGCCCCGCTTCTCCAACGCCTCCAAGCAAGAGGCCACGCCGTTGACGGCGTCCTTTTGCTTCCAGTTGGCCACGATGCCGAAAATGTAGCTGTCCGAAACCGCCATCAGTATCCCGGCGTCAGCGGCCCGCCCGTATGGACCGCAAGAGCTGCTGCGATTGGTCGAGGTACGACCGACCTTTCTCCACCTCGCCCGCCCGGTTGTAGAGGAGCCCCAACTTATTCAACGTATTCGCGACCTCGAGCTGAGCGCCGACCGTTTTGTAGAGCGCCAGAGCCTCCTCGTACATCTTTACGGCCTCTTTAAGTTGCTGAGTATTTTCCTTTACCTCGCCGATGTTGAATAACGCGTCGGCCCGGCCGCGGTCATCCCGCAGGCCCTGGTATATACTCAGCGCCTCGTTGTACTTGGCCTCGCCGGCCTCGAACTTCCCGAAGCCCGCCTCCACCAAACCCTGCTTGTTCGCCGCTAACGCGATGTTCTCCTTGTCGTCCAAATTGGAGTACGTCGCGTACGCGTTCTTGTAAGCGGAACCGGCCGCGGCCAGGTTGGCGGTGCTGAACTCGGCGTCGCCCAGCGCGCGGTAGCAAAAGGCCAAATCGGAGGTGTACTTTTTAAGGGGTTTATAGGCCTCGACGGCTTGCATATAGCTGGTCTTGGCCTTGTCGTATTGGCGCTGCGCCATATACACGTCGCCCAGTTTGCGCAGGCACCGCGCCTGGCCCTCCTCGTCTTCGGCCGCGGCGAAGGCCTGCTTGGCCTTATTGTAGGACGCGTCGGCCTCGCCGTATTCCTTTAGCGCCTCGCGGTAGACGCCGGCGTCGTAGTTGGTTTCACCCATTTCCTTCTGGTTCTTGGCCTCGGTCAAGAGGGGCAGCGCGTCGTCGCAATACTTCAACGCGCTGCGGTAATTCTCCTGGGCGCCCAACGCCCGGCCGATGGTGCGCAGCGTGGTCCCCTCTTCGTTCTTTTTACCCTCGCGGCGCCAGATGCGCAGCGCCTCCGTCAGCACTTTGTTGGATTCCTTGTAATCCCCCAACTCGTAGTTGACGCCGCCAAGGTAAACGAGCGTGCGCGCCACCTCTTCCTGGCGCCTGAGCTCACGCCACAAGGCCAGCCCTTCGGTTTGACTCGTCTTCGCCGCTTCCGCCTCGCCGAGCCGCGCCTGCACCGAGCCGAGATGATTCAACGACGTCGCGACGCCGGCCTTGTCGTCGAGCGAGCGGTACGCGCCCAACGCCTCGTTGTATAGCGTCTTACTCTTTTGGAAATAAGCCGGGTCCTCTTCGGCGACGCGGGGACTTAGCTTGGAAACGCCGATGAGCTCGTTGGTGTAGCCGAGGTGGTTTTTAATTTCCGCGGTGACACCCTTGTCGTTGAGGAGCGTCGCCGTCTCGAGCGCCGTCGTGAAGTTCTTCTCGGCGCTCGAGAGTTCTCCCTGCCGCAGCGCCAGCCCGCCGAGGTCGACGTAGAGCCGCGCGACGGCGGGCGTATTTTGTATCTTCTTCTGGACGCTCACGGCCTCGCCCAACGATTTGGCCGCGACGTCGTATTGGCCCAGCTCGGCCTGTGCGAGCCCCTTGGCCCGCAGCGCGTCGCCCTCCGCCATCGGCTGGAGCGTCGCCCGGAATACCTCCAGCGCGGTGTCGTACCGCTGGACGGCACCGCCGTAGTCCCCCTGGGCCGCGAGGGTTTGGCCGAGGCTGTAGTAGAAATCGCCCTTGCCGGCCGAGATCTTGCCGCTCCGGTATATCGCCTCCGCCTCGCCGAAGTACTTCGCCGCGGTGGCGGTGTCGCCCTGGGCGAGGAATACTTCGCCCAAGCCGACGAGCGCCTGCGCTTTGCCGGCCTCGTCGTTCAGGGCGTTGAAGATGCGGAGCGCCTCGTTAAACTCGCGGGCGGCGGTCCGGATGTCGCCCGAGGCCAACCGCGCCTGCGCGAGCTGGCGCTGCGACTCGCCGATGCCTACCTGGTCGTGGAGCTCGCGGTACGCCTCGAGCGCCTGGCCGTGGGCGGCGAGCGCCGCGTCGGCGTTGCCCTTGCGACGTTCCGCCCGGCCTAACGCGTTCAACGCCATCGCGACGTACGCCCTCTCGCCGGCGCGCTCGGCCAGGCCCTGCGCTTTCTTAGCATCCTCCACCGCCCGGTCGAAGAGGAGCTCGGCCTCGAACAGCGTCGAGCGCCGGATCAGGACGCGGCTCTGGCCCGCGTCGTCGCCCGCCGCGGTATAGAACTGGAGGCCGAGGTCGAAGTTCTTCTCGGCGCCCTTGTAATCGTAGCGGTCGTAGGCGATGATGCCCATCTGAAGCTCGCAATACCCCTGACCGGCGTTGTCGTCGAGCTTTTTGTAAATCGATTCGGCCTTCTTGTAGCTCGCGAGCGCGTCGTCGGCGTTGCCGGCGCTATACTGGACGCGGGCGAGGTCCACCGCGGTATCCGCGGCGGCGGGGTCGTCTTTGGTCTCTGCGAAACCGTCGAGCGCCTGTTGATACTCGGTCTGCGACTGGCCGAGGTTGCCCTGCTTCTCGTAGGTGGCGCCCAGGCGGCGGTGGGTGTGCGCCGCCCAATGGCCTTCGTTCAAGGGGGTAAAGCCGCTGAGCGCCGACTTGAAGGCCGAAAGCGCGTCGTCGAGCGCGCCTTTGGTCTCCTGGGCTTCGCCGATGTAATATTGGGTCTCGGCCACGCCCATCTTGTCCTGCACCTGCTGATACAGAGCCAGCGCGTCGTTGTGATACTTCAAGCCGCTGTCCGGTTGTTGGAGGGCGACGTATACCCGGCCGATCCAGTTCATCGCCAGCGCGGCGCCATTTTCGATATTGAGCGTACGATAGATGCGCAGCGATTCGCTGAACGACCGGATAGCCTCTTTATGCCGCCCCTCTTCGAATTGGATAGCGCCTATTTCGATGCCGGCGTCGGCGGAACGTATCTGATTGCGGGCGGCGCGGAAGAGCTCGAGCGCGGCTTCGAAATCCTTGAGCGCCTGGTCGTTTTTCTCCTGGGCGCGCAGCCCTTTGGCCCGGCCGAACGTCGCCTCGGCCTGGCCGTTTTCGTCGCCGAGGGAGGTGTACGTGCTGAGCGCCTCGCCGAAGGCCTGGTTGGCGAAGTCGTATTCGCCCAGCTCGAGGTGGGCCTGGCCTTTGTAAACCGAAGTCTCCGCTATCTCCCCTTTGGTGTTCGCCGCCCGCTCGTACTCGAGGGCCTTATCGAATTGGGCGAGAGCTTTCTTCTGGTCGCCCGCGGCGACGAACGCCACCCCCATCCGATTGTAAACCGAGGGGACGTCTTTCGTATTGCCGGCTTTGTTCATCGCGCTCAGCGCAACCTTGTAATCCTCTTGGGCGCCGTCGTAGTCCCCCTGGCGGTACTTCACGTCGCCCAGCGCCGCGGCCGCGGCTCCCTCGCCCGCGGGGTCCTTGATGGTCCGGTAAATAGCCAGCGCCTCCGAGAACTTCGAGGAAGCGTTCTGGTAGTCGCGCTTCGACATGTGGGCGGCGCCGAGGTTCATCAGCGTGCGGGCCTTGCCCGGTTGGTCGTTTATGGCGGAATAGGCCGCGAGCGCGTCGTCGAAATAGTGAAGCGCCGTATCGTAGTCCTCTCGGGCGACGTACGTGACGCCCAGGTCGTTCTCCACTTCCGCCACGCCCAGTTTATAGTCCTGCGCGCGGTTGATGCGCAGCGCTTCGTCGAGGTAGCGGGCCGCGGAGTTGTAGTCGCCCTTGGCGTAATGCATCCGCCCCACGTTGGCCATCGTCTGCGCTACACCGAGCTCGTTCTGAAGGAGGCGGTTCGTCGCCAACGCCTCGTTAAACGCGCTGTTGGCCTGTTCGAAGTCGCCCTGGGCCGTGTTCACCTTACCCACCGCGTTCAACGCCAGCCCGACGTCCGTGCGGTCCTCGGTTCGGCGGAAAGTGTCAAGCGCGCCCGTGTAGTTGTTCAAGGCTTCGCCGTACTGGCCGCGGTCGAACTTGATGTCGCCGACCTTCATTTGCGACAGCGCCTTGCCCGTCTCGTCGCCCTCGCGGCCGAAGTTCTGGGACGACTGCTCGAAGAGGGACAACGCGCCGTCCTGGTCGCCCAGCGTCTGGAGGGCCGCGCCCAGGTCGCGCTGGACGCCCGCCACCTCCACCGTCATGTTCTCGCCCTCGTAGATGGAGAGCGCGCGCTCGAGCGACTTGCGCGCCTCCTCGAGCTGACCCTGACGCATTTGGATGGTTCCTATCTCCCACGTAACCTTCGCGAGGCGGGCGTTGTCCTTAAGGCCCTTGACGATATCCAACGCCTGCTCGTACGTCTGCAGCGCCTTGGGATATTCGCCGGTGGTCTTGTAGACGCGGGCTATGGCGATGGTGGTATCGGCGACGTTGCCCTTGTGGCCCAACGTCTGGCGGACGCGCAGCGCCTCGTTGTACGACTCCAAGGCGGACCGGTAGTCGGCCTGCATCTCGTACGCGTAACCGACGTTGTGGGCCGCGTCCGCCTGGCCGGTCTGATTGTTTATCTCGCGGTACTGCTTGACGGCGTCGTTGAAGTAGATGGCGGCCTTGCGGTAGTTCTTCATCGCGTACGTGTAAACGAGGCCCATGGAATTCAGAATTTCGGCGGTCCCCTCCCAGTCGGCCAGGCGCCGCGTTATGGACAGCGCCTGCTCGTAGTACCGCAGCGAATTGGCGGCGTCGCCCTGCGCGCGTAACGCGTCGCCGGTATATTTCAGGCAGCGCGCGATGCCGTCCTGCTTGCCGAGCTTCGTATAGAGCTCGCGAGCTTTCTCCAGTTGGGACTGCGCGCCGGTGTAGTCCTTCTTCTCGAGGGAGACGCGGCCGATGAGCATCTCGCCCTCGGCCTCCCCCTCGCGCTCGCCGAGCTTGGCGTAGATGGAGAGGCCCTTGCGGAAATAGTCGAGCGCGCGGTCTATCTCGCCCTTGTCGAGCACGATCTGGCCGGCCTCGAGGTACATCCTCCCCTTCATCTTCTCGTCGGCGGCGCCGGCGTACTTCGCCGTAGCCTCGTCGTACGCCTTCAACGCCAGCTCGTACTCGCCGCGCGCGAAGTAGACGGAGCCGATGGCGGCCTGGGCCCGGGCCTGGCCCGTGACGTCGTCGGCCTTCTTGTAAAGGCCGTACGACTCCCCGTAGTAGGTGAGCGCCTGGTCGTACTGCTCCTTGGCCTGATAGGTGGAGCCGAGGTTTTTATTGACCAACGCCAGGCCGGCGTTATCCTTCAGCGCGGTGAAGTCGTTCAGCGCCTTCTGATAGTAGCTCACGGCCTTGTCGTACTCGCCCTGGACTTCGTACACCGAGCCGAGGATGTTGTTGCCGCGGGCGACGCCCTCGACGTCGCCGATGGAATCGAAGAGCTCGAGCGCTTCCTCGAACACGGCGACGGCGCGCGCGAACTTGCTGGCCTCGAAGAGCTTCATCCCCTCCTCGAAGGACTCCAGCGCGCGGTTGCGGATCTCCATCTCGGACTGGCCGAGCGCCGGCGCGGCGGCCGAAGCCGCGACGAGCGCGGCCGCGAACGTAAATAGCGTAAGTACCTTCGTTGCCTTCATATTAGCCCTCTTCGTTGGTAGGCTGCGGCGACGATTTATTTTTTTTGAATACCTGCTTAATATTACAGAATACCAGAGCGAAATACCGTTGTCAAGTTATTACTGGCCGCGGCCGCGGGGCATAAACGCCAAGAATTTCAATTAAAAACGGCATCGAGCTGAAGGCCGTTCTAAGAGAGCGGCGTCGTACGGAGCAACCGGGAACGAACAATAAAAACGATTCGGCTTAATAAAAAAAGGCGGCTCGAAAGCCGCCGCCATGCTCGACGCTTTTTCGGCCCGGCTACTCGAAGCCCAACCTCTTCTTGGCCTCGGCGCTCATCATTTCCGGGTTCCACGACGGCTCGAAGACCACCTCGACGTTGGCCTCGTCGACGCCCTCCAGCTGCTCGACGGCTTTCTTCGCCATCTGCGCCATATAATGGGCCATGGGGCAGCCCGGCGCCGTAACCGTCATCCGCACGTCCACCTTGCCACCCTCTACGTCTACGCCGTATATCAGGCCCAGGTCGACGATGCTGAGGCCCGGGATCTCGGGGTCGTTCACCGTGCCCAGCGCTTCCATTACGACTTCTTTGGTTACCGCCACGGCCTAACCTCCGGAAATTATCGGGGCGGCGCCGCTTAGCCGCCGCCCACTACTTCCACCAGCTCCAGAACGTCGCCTTCGGCCACCGGCGTCGCGCCGTAGTCCTCGCGCGGCACGATCTCGCGGTTGAGCTCCACTACCGCCCGGGCGGCGTCGACGCCGAAGTGCTCGAGCACCCCGGCCACGGTCGCGTCGCCGGGGAACTCGCGCCGCTCGCCGTTAACCGTGATCACCATGCGGGTCGTCGACGCGGCCCTTACGCTTCTCGCGCGCTTCCTCGATGAGCTTCTGCAAGTCGGGCCGCAGGTCGTTCTTGGTGAGGTAGTCGTAGATGGCGGCGTCGAGCGCCTCCTCGCCCAGGACGGAGCAGTGCATCTTCTGCTTGGGGAGGCCGCCGAGCGCTTCGGCGACGGCTTTGTTCGTGATCCTCAGCGCTTCTTCCAGCGTCTTCCCCTTCACGAGTTCCGTAACCATGCTCGAGGTGGCGATGGCGGCGCCGCAGCCGAAGGTCCGGAACTTGATGTCTTTAATGACGTCGTCTTCGACCTTGATAAAGAGCTCCATCATGTCGCCGCATACCGGGTTGCCGACTTTACCTACGCCGTCGGCATCCTCAATCACGCCCACGTTGCGAGGCTTGTAAAAATGGTCCATTACCTTTTCGCTGTACACCGGTTCCCCTCTTCCGCCGCCGCTAAACGGGCCGCAGTTGCAGCCGCTGGGCTTCGGTCAACACTTGGCGCAAGTCCGTATTATCGAGGAAATCCTCTATCTCCGCGCTCAGTTGTTGCCATACTACCCGGGCGGCGCAGCTATCCCTCTTGGGACAAAGGGCCTTCGAGCGGCGTCGCCCCCTTCCGCCGTAACACGGCTCGGGAGCTATGCACGGCGCGACGCCGATCGGGCCCTCCACCGCCCGCACGATGTCGCCGACCGTGATCTTAGCGGGAGCGCGAGAGAGTACGAAACCACCCCGGGGCCCACGGATGCTCTTGATAAGACCGGCCCTCCTTAACTTCACGAACAACTGCATTAGGTAGTCGGCCGATACCGCCATCTCCCTTGCCAACGCCGATACCGAGACCGGCGTGTCGTTATCGTTCTCGGCGAGATGTAGTAACGCCCTCAGGCCAAAGCGACCCCGCGTAGACATCCGCATAACTAAACCTCATCTTATATACTATATATATAGTTACGTTCTTTAGCAAATTTACTGAGTAAGATTTTTACCCTATAATATCAGTTTATCATATATGGCCTACTTAGTCAACGCATAACCTTATTCCGCGACGGCTCAAAATACGGCGCGATTTCCCCCTCCCGGCGCTGCTTTTACGATTTGACGGCGACGCGGCGCGCCTCCGCCAACGCCGCTTCCACGGTTATGGCTTCCATACAGTTGTAATGTTCGCACCGTTCGCCGCGGCACGTCTCGCACGCCAAACCGGCGGGCGTAATCACCGCGGCGCGTTCGCCTCGCGGCCCCCACCGCGCCGGCGCCCCCGAGCGAAGGGGCGAGAATAGCGACAACGTCGGCGTCCCTACCGCCGCCGCCAGGTGCATCGGACCGGTATTGCTCGAGACGAAGAGCCGCGCCCCCGCCAGCACGCCCAACAGCGCCCCCAAGTCCGTCTCCCCAGCCACGCTTACGCGGCCGACCCCCTCCCCCGCGACGTACGAGGCGAGCTCCGCCTCGGCGGCCGAGCCCGTAACGACCACGGCCGCGCCCAAAGCTTTGGAGAGTTCGGCGGCCAAAACGCGGTACCGCCGCGGCGACCAGTTGAGCGACGAACCGCCGCCGCCGGGATGAATCACGACGTACCCCTCGTCGGCGACGCCCCGAGCCGCCAGGAGCTCTCTCGCCTTCGCCCGGTCGGCTTCGGTTACGTCCAAGCGAGGAGCGGGGACTTCCGCCGGTACCGGCAAGGCCAACGCCTCTAAATATTTTAGATTGTATTCGATCTCGTGGCGGGTGGAGGGCGAGCGGTGAAAATATACGCGCCGGTTGTAAAGGAAAGAATACCCGCGGTAACCGTTGCCGATGCGCAACTTGACGCCGGCGCGCCAGACGACCAACGTGTCGACCATATCCGGATGTACGACGACGGCCGCCTCGAAACCGCCCCGCCGGACTTCCGCCGTCGTCTCGCGGAAGCCCCCCGGCCCTCTTTTCGACACGATTATCGCATCGACGGTAGGGCAGCGCTCGAGCAGCGGCGCCACGGCTGCCGTCGCCATCGCGCCCAAGCGGACCCCCGGCGCCGCCGCCTTCAAACGGTCGAGCAGCGGCAACGTCAACACCCAATCGCCGAGCCGGTCGCTGCGGACGACCAATACGCTATCGATTCCCAACGTCGCCATCTTCCTCGGGCGCCAACAGGGGCGCCGACAATCCCCACAATATGACGAAGACGATGAGCATCGCCGGGTCCGCCACTACGTCGCCCACGAGGCCGCTCACGAGTACGGCCGCCGTCGCCGCCACCAGCCCCAAGGCCAGCGCGCGGACGCGGGGTTCTTCGTCCTCCCGACGGAACGCTCGCGCCGCCGTTTGCGTCGACGCCACGACGATCCAAACGGCCGCGGCGGCCGCCAGCAGGCCCGACTCTATAACCAGCCGCAAGTAGTCGTTATGCCATCCGATGACGCCCGCCACCGGGGAATAAAAACGCGTTTGGTAAGGGAAAATTAGTTTTATCGTCTCCGGCCCGAAGCCGGTCAAAGGCCGGTCGAAAATTATCGCCAACCCGCCTTTCCAAAGGATGTCGCGGTAGTTCTCAAAAGCGGGGTCCCCCAGCGAAAACCGGCCCGAGGCCACCCCGGCCGGTAACAGGTAGGCGGCCACCCCCGCCGCGACCGCGATTAAAAGGAGCAAGGCCCAAACGCGCCGGTTCCGCAAGGCGCCGACGAGGCCCACGCCTCCCGCAAGAGCGAGCCACTGCCCCCGGCAAAAAGTGAGTACCAGCGCCGCGAACGGAAAAAGGGCCGCCGCCGCCGACCACGCCCGGGCCCGTCCGCTTAACGAAAATGCGCCGCGGGCTACGAAAAGACACAACGCTACCGCCAATATCTCGGCGAAAGTCGTATATCCGCCGGCGCGCGATACCACCCGGTTGACGTCGCCCACGCCGAAATCTACGAGCCCCGCGGCCGAGGCCGCGACGGTGGCCACCAGAAATAAGTATATCCCCGCCATCCGGCGCGGCCGCGAAAGGGCCATATGGGCCAGCGGATAATATGCCAACAACAACCCCGATTTCTCGAGGCCCTTCCAGCTGGTCGCCGGCGATACCGACGTAAGCGTCGAGAGTATACGCACGAGGAGGAACGCCGCGACGGGCAAGTCCAACGGCGTAAGCCGGAGCCGCCCCCATCCCCCGGCCCGGAGGTATAATAAAAAGAATACCGTTACGGTCAACAGGCCGAAATAGGCCATCGACGTCGCGAACAGCGGCGCCGGCGCGAGCGCTATGACGCCCACGAAAAATAAATCCGCGAGCCGCGGCCTGGGCGTATATGGTTTACTCGTTCCTTCCACCGTCAAGGTTTCGCTTATTTAGTTGACTACGGCTACCTTGCCGAAGCGCCGGTCGCCGTCGGGGCCTTCGATCATGAAGAGGTAGACGCCCGAGGCCGCGGCGCCGCCTCCCGCCGTCGTGAGGAGCCACTCCACGACGCCGGACGCGTCGGCCGTCGCGTCCCACACTTTCGCGCCGGCGACGTCGTAGAGCGCGAGCGAGCTGCCGGCGACGACGTTGGCGAAGCGGATGCGGTCATGGCCGACGGACGGCTTCGCCGGGTTGGGGTACGCCACGACTCCCGACGAGGGCCCGGGCCCGCCGCGCGCGCCGGCCAGCGCCGCCGCCGCGGCAAGGTTTACGCGGGCTACGTCCGCGCCGAACGCGGGCGTGAGGTGCGCGGGGAGGTCCTCCGTCGTATGGTACCAGGGGTAGAACTCTTTGCCGGCGTATTCAATCGAAAGCAGCGCCGGGTAGCCGAACTCCCAGAACGGCTCGTGGTCGCTGCCGCCCCGGCCCTCCGTCGTCGCGTAAACGACGCACGTCGGCACGTACAGCCGCGCCACGTCCTGATACGCCGCCAGGAGCTCTCCCGAAAAGTCGTTGTACCGGACCTCGACGTCGTGGGCGGCCTCGTCGAGGTACGATATCATATCCATATTGAAGACGCCGCGGATGCCCGCCCCGACTTTATATTCTTCGCGGGCGTACGCCCGGGAGCCCAGCAGGCCCTCCTCCTCCCCCGAGAAAGCCACGAACTTGACCGTACTATCGAAATTGCGGTCCGCCAGTACGGTGGCGGCCTCGAGCACCGCGGCCACGCCGGAGGCGTTATCTTCCGCGCCGGGCGCCCGGTTCCACGGGTCTTCCGATATCGAGTCGTAGTGGCCGCACAGCACGTACACCTCGTCGGGGCGGGCGACGCCCTTCTTCACGGCCTCGACGTTGTACCAGACGACGGGCCGGGCGTTTTTTACTTCGACCTTCTTCCAATGCTCGCCGCCGTCGGTAGTGTGGATAACGGCCGACGGGCCGCCGACGACCCACGCCTCGTCGCGGCTGACGGCGGATATGCCTAAGTAGGTGTAGTTGTCGCCGAAGGGCGTTCGCTGCCGCTTCCAGCTCGCACCGGCGTCGTCGGTGCGGTAGACGTGGCCGTCGGAGCCGGCGGCCCATCCCCGCGTAGCGTCCGCGAAGGCGACCTCGGTGAAGAAAGGCCAGGCCGGGTAATAACCCGACACCCGCCGCCACGTCTCGCCCGCGTCCTGCGAGTAGAGGATGGTCCCCTCGTTGCCCACCATCACGGCGTGGGTGTCGTCCGCGAACGCCATGCGTCGCATGCCGAAGCCCTCGGTCTGCGGTACGTCCACGACCTTCCAGCCGGCGCCGCCGTCGTACGAGCGCATCACCAGCCCTTCCATCCCGAGGGCCCACCACTTATCCGCCGTCTGCCCGTAAACGCCGAGGACCAACTCCTTCGTCGGCGTCGTCACCTTGCGCCACGTAGCGCCGCCGTCCACCGTCCGGTAGACCGCGCCGTCCGCGCCGCCGGCCACGCCGAGCGTCGCGCCGAAGAAATAGATATCCCGCAAATAGTCGGTCGGGTCCTCCAGCGGGAGCCGGGCCCAGTTCCGGCCGCCGTCGTCGGTCCGCGCCAGGAAACCCCGGCCGCCGACGACGAACCCCGTACGGTCGGTAACGAAGCAACCGTGGTCCAGCCGCCCCTCCGACTTATGATAGGTCCAACTCCGGCCGGAGTCGTCGCTGCGCCACACGTATCCCCACGACGAAATCAGCCACCCCAACCTGCCGCCCGCGCGAAAGACGCAGTCCGCGAGGTAGTCGTTGGCCATCGGCTCGTACTCGTACGGTCGCCGAGCGGTTTCGTAACCCAGCTCCTTGAAATGGTCCTCGATATAGGCGGTGGCCTCGGCTATCTCGTCGGCGTGGGAATAGCGCGTCTTTATGGCCGCTAGGTTTTCGATATGGCCGAAGTAGCGGTCGGCGCGGACGCGCGCGACGAGCTGCGCTACCGCCGGGTCGTACGTTATCTCGGGCAGGACGGCTCTCCGCGGCGCCTTGAGCGGCTCGCCGCTCACGCGTTTAATCTCGGCGCCCAGCGTCGCCAATTCCTCCACCGCGGCGGCGGCGCCCGCGACGACGTACGTCTCGCCGAAGCGGGCGAGGACCGTTACGCCGGCGACGCGGGGCAACTCGGCCCCCGGGCGGGGCCAGGCCAGGTAAACGGGCCCGGGCGGCGGCCCCAGGTCCGCGTACCGATACCCGTCGAGAGCGCCCAAGGTATCGGGCGCCGCGAACGCGAGCGCGAAATCGGGCCGGGCTTCGACTACGGCGACGCCTTCGGCCAACAGCGCGTACGCGTCCGCCGGCCGCTCGAGCTCGACGGCGACGAGCGTGGGTCCGGCGAACGCGGCGCCGGCGGCCGCCGAAATGATCGCGATTATTACCGCTCTTCGCATGTCGGTTCCTCTATTTCAACTGAACGCGGCCGCGTCCGGTGAAACGCTCGAGGGAACGCACCAATTGCCGCGTCGGGTTGCAGTTGAATTGCGGCCGCGCGCGGATGACGACTTCGCGGCCGTTACGCCGGACGTGGAAGAATACCGGGCACCGGCCGACGTGGCGGCCCATAATTTTTTCCATATCCGCCAAAAGTTCGGCGTCGGCGTTCTCGGGCAGCGTTATGTGAATCTCGCGGGCGAACCGGTACTCCGCATCCTCGAGCGACGTGACGTCGTCGGCGATTATTTTGTACGCCCCCTCGTCGCGCCGCACGCTCCCCCGTACGAGGACCGGCCGGTCGACGAAGATGACGAACTCCGCCTTGGCGTAGCAGTCCGCGAAAGCAATAACCTCGACGCCGCCGTCGTCCTCGAGCGTGAAGAACGCCATCTCCCGGCCTTTCTTGTCCGCTAAGGTCTTGATGCGCCCTACCATGCCGCCGACCTTCGCCGTCCGGCCGGCGCGGCCGGCCAGAACGTCCCCCACCGTAACGGCGCCGTGCCGGGCCAAGACGTCGCGGTAGCGGTCGAGGGGGTGGCCCGAGATGCTGACGCCCAGGAGTTCCTTTTCGTAGCGGAGGAGCTCGAGGTGGTGCCAATCGCTCCCCTCGGCCTTGACCTCCTCCGCGCCGGCCTCCTCGCCCCAGGAACCGAGGAGGCTCTCCTGCCCCAACGTCCGGTCGCGGTGGAGCCTCTTGCCGACCTCCAGCGCGGCGTCCACGCCCTCGTACAGCGGCGCCCGGCCTTTCCCGAAAGAATCGAACGCGCCCACTTTAATGAGCGACTCGACGACGGCCCGGTTGACGACGCGCAGGTCGACGCGGCTGCAGAGGTCGGTAAGGCTCGCGAACGGCCCTCCCCGGTCGCGCGCGGCTACGATCTCGTCGATCGCGGCCCGGCCCACGTTCTTTATAGCCCCCATTCCCATCCGTATGCGGTCGTCGTCCTCCACCCAGAAATTGTACCAGGAGGAATTTATTTCAGGCGGAAGGATCTCGAGGCCCATCTGGCGGGCGCTCCGGACGTACTGGACGATTTTATCGGCGTTGCCCTGCTCGGAGGTGAGCAGCGCCGCCATAAATTCGGGCGGGTAGTTGGCTTTGAGGTACGCCGTCTGGTAGGAGAGGAAGGCGTAGGCCGTGGCGTGCGCCTTGTTGAAGCCGTACTCGGCGAAGGGCGCTACGGCGTCGAAAATGGCCTCCGCCTCTTCCCGGCCGTACCCGCGACGGCGCGCGCCCTCCACGAACGACTCCCGCTGCGCCTTCATCTCACGCCGCTTCTTTTTACCCATCGCCCGGCGAAGTATATCGGCCTGGCCCAGCGAGTATCCGGCGACCTCGCTCGCGATCTTCATGACGTGTTCCTGGTACAGGATGGCGCCGTAGGCATCGTCCAGGATCGGCTCGAGCGAGGGATGGAGCAGCGGCGCCGTAGCCCGGCCGTGCTTGCGGTTGATGAACTGCTCCGTCGCGCCGGAGCCCATAGGCCCGGGCCGGAAGAGCGCCAGGATGGGGATGAGCTCTTTGAAGGTGCGCGGCGCCACGCGGCGACACAGGTCGCGCATCCCTTCGGACTCGAGCTGGAACACGCCGTCGGTATCGGCCCGGCACAAGAGATCGTACGTCGCGTCGTCGTCGTAGCGCACGTTCTCGAAGGTGACGTCCACTCCCCGCCGGCGTTGAACGGCCTTTATAGCGTCCTCGATAACCGTCAACGTCTTCAGGCCCAGGATGTCGACCTTGAGCAGGCCCAGCGCCTCGACCGCGTTCATGTCGAATTGGGTCGTGACCTCGTTCTTCCGACCGCGGTAGAGGCCGGTGTACTTCGTCAATTCGTCGGGGGCAATAACGACGCCCGCGGCGTGCACCGACGGGTGGCGCGTCAGGCCCTCGAGCTGGAGCGCGAGGTCGATGCACTCCCGCACGCGGCGGTTGTCCTCGTACTCGCGCTTGAGGACCGGGTTCTCCTTCAACGATTCGGCGAGAGGGGCCATGGGGTTTATCTCTTTCGAGATCATGTCGGCTTCCGCGAACGGGATTTCGAGCACCCGGCCCACGTCCTTGACCGCGGCGCGCGCCGCCATGGTCCCGAACGTAATTATCTGCGCCACGCTCTCCTGGCCGTATTTCTCGGTAACGTACGCGACGACCTCGTCGCGGCGCTGGTCGCCGAAGTCGATGTCGAAGTCCGGCATCGATATCCGCTCCGGATTCAGGAAGCGCTCGAAGACCAGGCCGTGTTCGATGGGGTCGACGCCGGTTATACCTAAAAGATACGCCGCCAACGACGACGCCGCGGACCCGCGGCCGGGGCCCACCTTAATGCCGCAGCTGTGCGCGAACCGCACCACGTCCCACACGATGAGGAAGTAAGCCTCCATCCCCATTTGGGTGATGACGCCGAGCTCGAATTCCAGCCGCTCCCGTAGGTCCGGGCCGGCGTCGGGGAAGCGGCGCGCGAGCCCCTCGGACGCGAGTTTGCGGAGGAAGTCGGCGGCGGACCCGCCCTCCGGGACGTCGAAGCGCGGCAGCCGCACCTGGCCGAAGGTGAGCTCCACGCTGCAACGTTCGGCGATATTCGCGGTTTCGTCGAGGGCCGCGGGGAGCTCGGCGAAAAGCGTCGCCATCTCCTCCGGTGATTTTAAATAGACCTGGTCGGTCTCGAAACGCATCCGGCCCGGGTCGCTCAAAGTCTTCCCGGTCTGGATGCAAAGCAAAATGTCGTGGGCGCGTGCGTCGCCGGCGCCGACGTAGTGGACGTCGTTGGTCGCGACGAGCTTCAATTTATGGCGGCCGGCGAGTTCGTAGAGGCCGCGGTTGACGCGGTGCTGCTCCGGCAGGCCGTGGTCCTGCACCTCGAGGAAGAAGTTCTCCCGCCCGAAGATGTCGGCGTACTCTCCGACGACGCGGTCGGCCCGGGTCCAATCGCCCGCCAATACCGCCTGCGCCACGTAGCCCTTGAGGCAAGCGGATAAAGCGATAAGGCCTCGGCCGTACTGGTCCAGGAGTTCGCGGTCTACGCGCGGCTTGTAATAAAAGCCCTCCAGGTAACCCTTGGTAGAAAGCCTAAGAAGGTTGCGATAGCCCTCGTCCGTTTCAGCCAGGACGACGAGGTGTCCCCCCGCCTCGCCGCGCGGCCCGGCCTTCTTCACCAACCGGCCCTCCGGCGCGACGTACAGCTCGCACCCAATTATGGGCTTAACGCCCTCCTCGACGGCGGCCTTATAAAAGGGGACGGCACCGAAGAGGCCGCCGTGGTCGGTGAGCGCCACCGCCGACATGCCGAGCTCGCGCGCCCGGGCCACAACCTCGCGCGGGCGGCACATGCCGTCGAGGAACGAATATTCGCTGTGGACGTGGAGATGGGTAAACTCGGCCAAGGCGTACACCCTTCGCCCGATTATACATAACGTTCGGGCCGGCCGCAAGGCCGCCGTAGCCGAGCCGAAATTATGGCGGCAGGATTATATCCCCGCCCGAGGTGAGGCGCCGCGCCGCGCCGTCGAGGCCGGCAAGGAAAAGGTCGCCGGCCCGCCCCGCGCCGACGACGTAGAAGACGGCCCGCGAGCCGCGCCCGAAGCCGACCAGGTTCGCGCCGTTCACTAAAATTTTGAACCTCTTCCGCTCGAGGTCCACCGCGTAAATCGTGGCCTCCCCGAACACTTGCGGCGTACACTGGACGGCGACGTACCGGCCGTCGGCCGAAACCTCGGCGCGCGTCGCCGGGTCCCTGCCCTCGAGCTCTACGACGGGTTCATCGCCGCCGCCGCCGCCGCGGACGACGAAGACGCGATTGAGCACGACCTCGTGGGATTTTTCGTCGGCCTTGGCGGCTACGATTACGACGTCGTCGCCTCGAGCCGCGGCCGACGGCAGCCACCCCAGCTCGTGGGCGTCCGCGCCCAACAGCGGCCGCACCGTTCCCCCCTCGAGCTCGTAGCGCGCCACCGTCAACTTGTTCTCGATTATTAACGCTTCGTCGCCCACAAAACCGTAGACGGCCCGCGTCGGGCCCAGGTAGCGGGGCGCGTCGCTCCCCGGCTCCAGAAGGTACGCGCCGGCGTCGACGGCGAAATCGGCGCGGGGTTTTAACTCGCCCTTGGCACGGGCCGCCGCATCCTCCGTCGATACGGGGCACTCCGTCGGCTCAACGACGAACGCCACCCGCCCTTCGGGGGAAAAGCTGACGTCGCGGAATCGTACGCCGCAACGCCAAGCGTACTCTTTGGCCCGGCCCTTATCGTCCGTACCCACTTCGCAGGCGACGCCGGCCGGAAACGACGCGACGACGCGGTCGGACGCCGTGGCCAGCTCGTACTCGTGGAGGGCGCCGTCGCGGCCGTAGTACAGGCGCCGGCCGTCGGGCGAGGGGCCGACGTCGCTTTGGCCGTCGCCGCGGAGGCCCAGCTCGTCGACGCCGCCTTCCGCGGATACTCCTATTATCTCCGCGCCCCCCTCGGCCAACCGCGTTACGTAAACGGCGCCGTTTAAATCCTCGTCGCCGGCCGCGGGCCACGCCACTTCGCCCGGGCGGCACGATACGGCGAGAAGGGCAACGACCACGAAACCGGATACATATAGAAGGGGGAACGAACGACTACGCATAATATAAGTTTAACATAAACCGCTCGGCGCGCCCAACAACAGAGTGCGGAACGGCACGGCGCGAATACGTTTAAAAACGAATCCCGGCCGGTTTTCGTAGGGGCCGACCTTCGTAGGGGCGAAAGGCCTTTCGCCCCAACTAGAACGACCGTACCACCCCGGCCGCGTTTTGTAGGGGCGACTGGCCAGTCGCCCCTACCACCCCATCGCCGCGCCGCCGCGTTCTCGTAGGGGCCGACATTCCTGTCGGCCCGCCGTTCATATTTAATAAAAACAAGGTGGCCGCACCTGAAGGTACAGCCGGTGGGGCCGACATTCCTGTCGGCCGACGCAACGGGCCGGCCTAAAGGCCGGCCCCTACATTAAAAAAGCAACGCGAACGTCGCCTCGTAGTAGGGTTTTACGCTCATTCGATTACGATTCGGGCGAATCTCCGTTTTCCAACCTTAATAACGAAAGGTTTACCTAATTCAATAAAGAAAGAATCGCCTTCGGCGAACGTAAACGAAATATCTCCTTCGCCTTCCTTTAACCTCCGGCCGTCTATTTCCACCGCACCTTGGTTAACTAACCTTCTAGCCTCACTTTTAGATTTAACTAATCTCGCACCCACCATAATTTCTACGGGGGTATTCTTAACGCTTTCCCGTTTAAACTTGAAAACCGGCATATCCTTGGGCGTCAGGCCCTCTTTATGGACGCGCTCGAAGTGTTCCTCGGCGGCTCGAGCGGCGGCGGCGTCGTGATAGAGCTCGACGACGCGACGCGCCATCTCCATCTTCACGTCCTTGGGATGGGCCCCGCCGGCGGCGACGTCGGCCCGCAGCTTCTTCACCTCTTCCGGCTTCTTGAGCCGGAGTATCTCCAGGTAGTCGAACATCAGCTCGTCCGATACCGACATCAGCTTGCCGTAAATCTCTTCGGCCTCCTCGGTCACGCCGACGTAGTTACCGAGCGACTTCGACATCTTCCGGGCGCCGTCGGTGCCCACCAGCAGCGGCGTAATGACCGCGACCTCGGGCAGTTGGCCGAACTCGCGCTGGATGTCGCGCACTACCATCAGGTTGAACTTCTGGTCGGAGCCGCCCAGCTCCACGTCGGCCTGGAGCGCCACCGAGTCGTACGCCTGCGCCAGCGGGTAGAGCAGCTCGTGGAGGCTTATAGGCAACCCCTCGGCGAGGCGCTTGGCGAAGTCGTCGCGCTCGACCATGCGGGCGACGGTGTAACGGGCGGCGAGGCGGATGACGTCGGCGAAGGACATAGGCTCGAGCCAGCGGCTGTTGTAGTCGATGACCGTCTTCTCGCGGTCGAGGATTTTGAACGCCTGGTCGCAATAGGTCTCGGCGTTGACGCGAATTTCTTCCGCCGACAGCGCGGGCCGGGTCTTGGAGCGGCCCGACGGGTCGCCGATGCTGCAGGTGAAATCGCCCACCAGGAAGACGACCTGGTGGCCCAGGTCCTGGAAGTCGCGGAGCTTGCCCAATACGACCGTGTGGCCGAGGTGGATATCGGGCGCGGTGGGGTCGAGGCCGAGCTTAACCGTCAACGGCCGCCCGGTCTCGAGCGACGAGCGGAGCTTGGCGCGCAGGTCGTCCTCGGTGACGATTTCCAGCGCGCCCTCGCGGATGACCGCGAGTTGTCGCTCGACTTCGGCCTCTATTTTCGCGTCGCTTTTCGTCGCCACGTCGCTCCGTCCTCGCCTGGGGCTCGCCGGATATAAAAAAGGCATAGGACCTACTGCGCCCTATGCCCCACCGTCGGCGCGGCGAGGCCTTTACTGGTTGTAATACATCGCTTTTATTCGGCCCCAGGCGTTGCTCTCGGTGTTGGCGGCCGGGGATTCGCGGGGGCTATTGATATTTTGGGGTTGAGGTTTGGCGCGTTCGCGTAAATCGGTTAGATTGTCGCCGGTGTCGTACGAGTTCCCGTTAACTTCGTTGTGGTTCGGGCCGGACTTGCGTTCCAAGCTGTGGCCGCGGCTTACGCCGGGATGCTGCGTGCCCTCGTAATAAGGCCAACGCACCGGTCCCCAGCCGACGGCGTCCCGCTTTTGGCCGCCGGGGAGCTCGACTATAACGCCCCCCTCGCCTTTCAAAAAATCCATCGAGAGTTCACAATAGAAGTCGGGCTTATACGAGAATTTCGACCAGGCGCCGCGGTCCCGTTCCCGGCCTATAAGGTAAAAACCGTGACTCGGGATAACCATTTTTTCGCCGTCCTTCACCAACGCGACCATTTCGATGCCTTGCCTGGAAGCGATACGCACGCGCCACCCGCTAAGGTCGACGTTGGTTTTGCCGGCGTTATAAAATTCTATGAACGGCGGCGGCGAGCCTTCGGCGGGGTCGTACGAGACTTCCGAGATGAAAACCTTATCCGCCGGGTCGGCCGCCAAGCCCACGCCAGCTAGTAGCAAACATACTAATATGTAAGCCGATGGCCGCAAGCCAAACTTCTCCTCTCACCTACCATTATGGCAGGGTAGCCTATATCTGTCAAGCGAAAACGAAACTCGCGGCCCCTACCCGGGCGCGCCCGCCCCGGCGGTTGCGTAAATAAATTTCGGAAAAAAACCACCCTAGTTATCCGTAACGAACGGCCGCCCCGCGTTTCAGCGTTTCTTGCGCCGTCGTGACGGCGGTTACGAAATACGCGGGGACATAGTAAAAGGCGCCGTTCAAGCCGCCCCCGCAAAGGAAGCCGCACGGTATATTATAAGGTTTTAGGCCGCCGTTCAGCGAGCGGCCGGTTCCGCGCGCTCGTCGTCGCGGCGCGCCGCATCCGGTCGTTCTCCGGCGTTATCCCAATCGGCTTCGCCGCAGCGGCAGGGCGGGAATTTATCGCCCCGGGACAGCGATACCTCGTGACCGCAATTGTCGCAACGGTACACGTCCGTCAACGGCGTCGGCAATCCGGCACGGTATACCATAATCGTCCCTCCGGGTGTTCGCGGCGCACGTTCACGTGCGCCCGTCCTCGCCGGCCGAACCGCTCCGCTAGCGGTATTCGGTCCCTTCGCAATTCGGGCACGGCGGCAGTGCGTCGTCGGGGTCGTCGAGCCGCACGATCTGGTCACAGCTCGAGCACACGTATAAGCCGACCCCGGGTTGTTCCCCCGTCTTCGGCATTCCGACCACCCCTTTCGCCTTCCGCGAGCCGGAACCCACACGCGGGAAGCGGAGTATATTAACCCAACCCGCCTCGGTTGTCAAAGGGATTTTAAGCGCGGCGTGTATTTAGTCTACGGCGGCGCGGAGGCAAAAATACCGCCGCCATAAACCTTGCCCCCGGCGGTTTATTTATGCTATATTGCAAGTTAAAAGGGAGCAGACCATGCCCAAGTTCGACGCCAACAAGATTGCCGTAACCTTCGACGACGTACTGTTGAAACCCCGCTACAGCGCCGCCCTCCCGCCGGACGTGGACGTCCGGACGCAGTTCACGCGCCACATAAAGCTCAACGTCCCCATCGTCTCGGCGGCGATGGACACCGTCACCGAGGCCGCGCTCGCAATTGCGCTCGCGCAGGAGGGCGGCATCGGCGTAATACATCGCAATATGCCGACGGAGGCGCAGGCCGCGGAGGTCAACAAGGTCAAGCGGTACGTCTCCGGCATGATCGTCGACCCCTTCACCCTCGCCCCCGACTCCCCCATCGCCGACGCCCTCGCCATTATGGCCGGTTACAAAATATCCGGCGTCCCCGTGGTCGACGCGGAGGGGGTCCTCCTCGGCATCATCACCAACCGCGACTTGCGCTTCGAGAAGCGGCGCGACATCCCGGTGGCCGAGCTGATGACGCGCGAAGGTCTGATAACCGCGCCGGTGGGGACCTCGCTCGAGCAGGCCAAAAAGCTGCTCCACAAGCACCGCATCGAAAAGCTCCCCATCGTCGACGCCAAGGGGCGCCTCAAAGGCCTTATAACCGTCAAGGATATCGTCAAAGCCATCGAGTACCCGAACGCCTGCAAGGACGAGCAGGGGCGGCTGCGGGTCGCCGCGGCGGTGGGCGTGGGCAAACGCGCGCTGGAGCGCGTCGAGCGTCTGCTCGAGAACGGCTGCGACGTCGTCGTCGTGGACACCGCCCACGGCCACAGCAAAGGCGTCATCGACACCGTCAAGCTGCTCAAACGCAAATTCAAAAAGGCGGAGGTGGCCGCGGGAAACGTCGGCACCGCGGAAGGGGCCGAGGCACTTATCGCCGCCGGGGTCGACGGCGTCAAGGTGGGCATCGGCCCGAGCGCCATCTGCACCACGCGCGTCGTGGCCGGCGCCGGCGTCCCCCAGGTGACGGCCATAATGGAAACGGCGCCGGTATGCCGGAAGGCCAAAATACCGCTCATCGCCGACGGCGGCATCAAGTACTCCGGCGACATTACCAAGGCCGTCGCCGCCGGCGCTTCGTCCGTGATGATCGGCTCGCTCTTCGCCGGAACCGAGGAGAGCCCGGGCGAGCTCATACTCTACGAGGGTCGCGCCTACAAATCCTACCGCGGCATGGGGAGCATGGGCGCGCTGGGCGGCTCGTCGCTGTCGCGCGACCGCTACGGCCAGCCGGAAGACGCCGAAGCGGCGAAGCTCGTGCCCGAAGGCATCGAGGGCCGCGTCCCGTACCGGGGCCCGTTGTCGCAAGTCGTCTATCAACTCGTCGGCGGCCTGCGCGCCGGCATGGGCTACTGCGGCGCCAAGGACGTAAAAACGCTGTGGAAAACCGCGGAGTTCGTCCGCGTGACGCCCGCCGGCCTGGCCGAGAGCCACCCCCACGACGTCCAGATAACCAAAGAGGCCCCCAACTACGGCGTCCGCACGCCGTGGCACAAGAAATAAGGACCCGGGAGGTAGGCCGTTCCCCCGGCAATCATAATCGCCGCCCGCGCGCTCGGCATCCCGTTCCTGGCCGGGATTAATTTATACGTAACGGTCTTCGCGCTGGGCCTGATCAAAAAGCTCACCGGGGCGACGGTGCTGGGGCCGGAGTTCGACGTCCTCGCGAGCTGGCCGGTGCTCATCGTCGCCGGCGTCCTCCTCGTCGTCGAGGTAGTGGCCGATAAAATCCCGGCCGTGGACCACGTATGGGACGCGGTTCACACCTTCATACGGACGCCGGGCGCGATGGTCGTCGTAGCGGTCCTGATGCAGGGCCAGGACGTAACGTGGCAGGTTATCGCCATCCTGGTCGCGGGGGGCGTAGCGTTCGTAGCGCACGCCGGCAAGGCCACGGCTCGAGTCGCCTCCACCAAGGTCACCGCCGCGACCGCCAACGCCGTCGTGAGCGCGGCCGAAGACGTGTTCGTCGCCCTGGGGTCCGTGCTGGCCGCGTTCTACCCCGTCGTGTTGGGCGCGCTGGTATTGGCGGCGCTCCTCTCGGCGGCGATATTCGGGCCCAAGCTGGTCCGGGCGTTCCGCATAAGCTGGGCGGTCTCGTCGAACTACGTTCGGAACCTGGGGCGTAAGCTCCGCCGTTGGCTCGAGCCCGATTGGAGGCCGGAGGCGAGGGCGGTCAACTTGCCGCCGCCGCTGCAGGACCTGGCGCTGGCGGAAGCGCCCCTCGGCGCGGCCCGGGTGTTGGAGGGCAATTACGGCCGGCGCCGTATGGGCTACCTCCTCGTGTGGCGCGACCGGCTGGCGCTGTACGTCAAGCGGGTCGTGAAGGCGAAGGTCCGCGGTTATTATTTTAAGGAACTGGAAGACGTCTACGTGGGCGAGGACACGCTGTTGGACCGCCTGTTCTTCGTCGCCCGGGGCCGGCCGTACGTATTGTCGTTCTTCAAAGGCCAAGAACCCCCGGCGGCCTACGTGGCGGAGCTTATCGCCGCCGGGCAAGCGAAGCCGTGACGGACGGCGCGTTAAAAGCGGAAGCGCGGAAGGGCAGCGGGTAAACCGCTAAACCACGGGTAATAAATGCGCGACTTGAAGAAGAAGGGTAAAAAGTTAGACGTATTATTCGGCGCACTAAGCGCCGCCGTACCGTTCGCGGCGTACCTGGTCACGCTGCCGCCGACGATAACGTTCGAGGACTCGGGGCAGATTATCACCGCCGCGGCGAAGCTCGGCATCTCCCACCCGTCGGGGTATCCGCTCGAGTCGCTGGTAGGCCACTTCTTCACGCTGGTGCCCTTCGGCCGCATCGCCTGGCGGGTTAACCTCGCGTCGGCGGCGGCGGCCGCGGCCTGTTGCCTGGTGTTGTTCCTCCTGCTGCGTCGCTTATTACTGGACGTGAAAACCGACGCCCGGATGGCGGCACCGGCTGCGGCGGCGGCCGCGGCGGCGGCCTTCGGCCTGGGCCGCGCGTTCTGGAGCCAGGCCGTGGTCGCCGAAGCGTACGCGGTGAACGCGCTCGCGCTCGCGGCGGTGTTGTACGCCGCCTTCAACTTCGCCCGCACGCGCGACGTCAGGTGGGGGTACCTCGCGGCCTTCGTCGGCGGCCTCGCGCTCAGCGCCCACACCTCCTCGGCCATAGTATCTATACCGGTAGGGGTATATTTAATCTGGCGTTTTCGCAGGTTGCCGAGCCTTCGGGGTTTATTCGCGGCGCTCGCGTTCGTCCTGCTCGGATTCGCGGTATACCTCTATTTACCCATCCGCGCGGTCCAGGGGCCGGCCATAAATTGGGGCGACCCCCGCACGTTCGCGCGCGCCTACGGCCACATTACGCGGCGGATGTACGGCGGCCCCAACCCGGAGCGCCTCCAGTTCCTGCCGTTCCATCTACTCGAGCTGGGGAAATTCTTATGGCAGGAGTTCGCGCCGCCCGCGGTCTTGGCCGTCGCGGCCGGGATAGTAATCGGCTTGATACGCCGCGCCAAGCCGTGGGGCTTTCTGGCGCTGCTGCTGCTGGTTACCGGGCCGCTGGCCACGGCGGCGCTGGTCCTACTGCTCCAGGGACATCAACTCCCGGGGATTCAGGTTTGGTACATCCCCTTCTTTATGTTGTCGGCGCTGTTCCTGGGGTTGGCGCTCTTCGAGTTGACTACGCGCCGGAACGCCTGGGTGCGGCGGGCCGGATACGCCGCCCTCGCGCTGGCCGTAGCGCTGCCGGCGGCGTTCAACTTCTATTGGAACGATTACCGCGACTACTACTTCGCCGAGGACTACGGCGCCAACTTCCTCCGCACGATAGCGTACAACGGCCTTAACATAATGTTCGAACGCGGTTCGCTGGGGACGTTCGAGACCGCTTACTTGAAGAAGGTCGAAGGCTACCGACCGGACCACGTGTTCGTGGATGCGACGGGGAGCGTGTACTCGGAGTACGGGCGCTTCGCCGCGGGCCGCCTCGAGCCGCGGGACCCGGTGGCGGCGCAAATGTGGGAGCGTGCCTTCGAGCGAGACATCTTAACCGCGCCCACCCACCACGACGTCTACTACAGCATCTTCAGGGAAGAAGTCCCGTCGTACGGCTTCGCGCTCGAGCCCGCCGGTATGTTGTACCGCGTAACGGAGCCGCCGCTCGAGCGACGGCCCGTGTCGCCCGTTTGGCGCCGGTACGCCGTGCGGGGCGTCGCCGAGGTCGAGGCCGACCCCGCCTCCCGGCGCTACCTGGCCGAAGAGTGGGTCCGCGACGGTATTTGTAAATACAAGTTAATGCTGGCAAGGGATTATTTCCAGGCCGGCGAGACCGACAAAGCGCTCGCGACGCTCGCCGCGGCCGCGCCCGTCGCCCGGGACTTGACGGAGTCCTTGCTTGAGCTGGCCAATATTTACGCTATGCACGGTTATTATAAAGAAGCCATACCGCACTACGACCGAGCCCTCGAGGCCTTTCCGCGCAAAGGCGTAGGCGACCAGAGTTTCCGATTGCACTACGCGCAAATCCTCGCGAATAAAGCGATCGCGTACCTGCGCGTCGGCGACGTTGAGGCCGCGGAAAAAGCCTTCCGCCGCTCGCTGGAGACCTATCCCGACCAACCCAACGTCCGCCATATGGTACGGCCCGGAAACCTCGAGGAGGCCGCGCGGTTATTAGGCTCGGGTAGCCATTAACAAACCCTTTCTTCTTCCGCCCCGCGAAGCCGGGTAAACGACGGACCGGCCCCAAATTAACTCAACGCGGATGCCGCTTATGAGCAATATACTCAAGAGCCCAAAGTTGCCGCTGGCCGTAACGCTATCTTTGGCGGTAATAGCGCCCGCCATCTGGCTCGCGACCGTCATCCCCCTCGAGGGATTGAATTTGTCCTCGGACGACGCCTGGATCCACCAGGTTTTCGCCCGGAACCTGGCCCGAGAGGGAAGGTTCGAGTACAACCCGGGGGAGCGCTCCGCGGGCGTCACCGGGCCCTTATGGACCATGCTTCTGAGCGAAACTTATTTCTTCCACCTCCCGGCGCGGGCCGCGGCGTTGGCGTTGACCATCGCGAGCCACGTGCTGTGGGTGGGGGCGATATACTGGCTCTGCCGGGGTTTCTGGCCCGACCGCTCGCGGTGGTGGCCCGCGGCCGCGGCGTGCCTTTTTACGCTCTTCGGGCCGGCGTTGTGGTTTTCGGTATCCGGCATGGAGACGTCGCTGTTCTTCGCGCTGGCGACTCTCGCCGCCGCGGCCTTCGGCCGGGGCCGCCACGCCGTCGCCGGTTTCGCCGCCGCGGCCTCCGTACCGGTGCGGCCCGAGGGAGGCATACTAGTCGTCATGCTGTTCGCGTGGTGGGTTTTTAAGCTCGTCCGCGAAAGGCGGCGGCCGAACGCGGGCGAGCTCGTCGGCTACGTACTGATGCCGCTGCTGTTCGACACGCCGTTTGTAGTCCACAGTTGGCTCGTGGCGGGCGTGCCCTTCCCCACGACGTATTTCGGCCGGCACTGGCTTTACCTGGGCGCGGCGGCCGATTATCAGCGCGTCGTATGGAACGGCCCCGCCATACTGGCGTTTTACTGGTACCGGTACATCCACGTGTGGATGCTGGGGCAAAACGACCTATCCAACGCTATGAAGATATTCACCGAACCGGTCGTGTTGAGCCAGCTCGGCCTGTGGGGCGCCGCTATCCAGCTCTTCCGGCGCCGCTTGCAATCCGGTTTCGCGTTCTTCATAATCTGGGTGCTGGCCCACAACGTCTTGTACGGCTTCCTTTTGCCCAACTTCGGCACCGCCGGCAGGTACGAGGGCTGCAACTTCGCGCTATTCGCCATCGCCATACCGTACGGCGCCCTACTCGTGTTGGGTTGGGTCAAGGATAGGGGATACAAGATAATCCCGTACGTCTTCCTCGCGGCGGCCTTCGTCTCGGCGGCGGGCTCGTACTTACAATGGCGTATAATGTACGCCGACAACATCCACCACATCACCACGGTCCACGAGCGCGCGGGCAAATGGGTCGCCCAAAACCTCCCGGCGGAGGCGCGCATAGCGGCCTTCGACATCGGCGCCTTCGGCTACTACGCCGACCACTACATCATCGACCTGGGCGGCCTCCTCGACCGCGACGCCGACAAGTACCTCCGCACCAAGACTATGAGCCGGTACCTGAAAATGAAAGGCGCCGACTACGTCGCGATGATGGAAGTCGAATCGCCGGAAATTATACCGCTGGCGGAACGGCTCGGCTTCTATCAAGACGAGGGCAAAGTCTTCCGAATCGAATTCCTCAAATCGTGGAACCTCAATCTCAGCCGACGACGGTGGTTAAGCGTTACCGCGATAGCGTACCCTCGGCTGGTGCTCTATAAAATAAAGTTCTTAAGCGACTAAACTTCCCGGGGCGTTATGGCGTCCAACATTAGCGGTGGGGAAAGCAAAAAGGCCGTTGTATCCCGCGAAATGGTGCAACGGGCCCGCGACGGCGACGACGACGCGTTCGGCCTCATCGTCGAGACCTACCGCGACCGCTTGTTCGGCCTGGCCTTGGGAATCGTGCGGAACAGGGACGCGGCGGAAGACATCGTACAAGAGGCGTTCATAAAAGCCTACAAGAACCTCAAGCGCTTTCGCGGCGAGGCCAGCATTTACACCTGGTTATACCGGATAGCGGTCAACACGGCGCACAACCACTTAAGAAAAGCGAGTCGGAGGGGGGGAGTAGACTTCGACGACGTGGCGCCGTTCATCGAGGCCCGCGGCCTCAACCCGGCCGACGGCGCCGCCAATACCGAACTGGGGGAGGCCATAGACGGCGCCGTCCGCCGGCTGCCGCCGCGCCAACGGGAAGTGTTCATACTGCACTACTTCGAACGGATGACTCATCGCGAAATAGCGGAGACGCTGGGCGTAACGGAAGGGGCGATAAAAGCCAATTTCTTTCACGCCGTACAAAAACTCAAAGGGGCGTTAAGGCCGTACGTAACGTAGAACGGGTAACGGAAATGGAAAGCGAAACCGAAAAAAGCTCGTGCCGTAAATGGCAAATTATCCTCGGCGAATACGTCCTGGGGACCGTCGACGAACGCGACCGCGGGCGGCTCGAGCGGCACCTATCGCGGTGCGACCGCTGCCGCCGCGAGCTCGCCGAGATGGAAGAAATGTACCACCTCCTGGGCGACTTCGAGCCGGCGAAACCCGGGCCGTTCTTCGCCGCGAAAGTGGTGCACGCCGTCCGGAAAGAAACCGAAGCCGCAGCGCCCGGGGCGATGGACGAAGGAGCCCTCCCCGGCCTCCGGCGCTGGATGCGCCGGCCCGCCGTCGCGTCGGCGGTCGCGGCCGCGTCTATCGCCGCGGTGACGGCGATATTGTACGTAAAGGTGTGGCTGCCGCGCGCGTCGCGAGAACCCACGATGCCCCCGGCCGGCGAAGTCGCGTCGAAGGCCGGTAAATTGGCCGCGGCGCCGGCGCCCGAAAAGGAAACCGCGCCCGCCGAAGGACGGCCGGAAGTAGAGCTGCGGGGAACTCGAGCCGGGACCGGCGTACGCGGCGAGCTCGCTCTCTCGTTAACGGAAATCGCCGCAGCCGAGGAACCGGCGGCCGACGAATTCGCGGCGGCAGCCGGCAAACCGGCTGAAGTGCCGACCCGAGACAAAGACGCTACCGCCGCGGAAGGACGGTCGGAAGTAGCGTCGCGAGGAACTCGGGCGGGAGCGGGTGCGGCCGGCGAAACCGCCCCTCGCCGCTTCGAACTGGCCGCGACCGAGGAAAAGTCGGCGAGGACGCTCGCGGCGAAAGAAAAAGAAGAAGCCACGGCGGAAGCACCTTATCCGGTAACGGCTTCGCCCGAAACCTACGAAACGGCAACGGCGCCGTTCGCGGCCCGGACCCGCGCGCGCTACGACGCCGCGGACTACGGCCGGCGCGCCGAGGTCTCTACGTTCGGACGCTTAACCGACGACGACGGAACGCCGGCGTTGGCGGGATTGGAAGAGGAAACCCTGACCGCGGCCGACGTCGAGGCCCGGATGGACGCGCGCTTCGAGGCCGACGTCGAGCGGCTTACGCGGGGGGGCGTGGCCCTGGTGGATTACGTCACGCCCAACGGCCTGCTCATGACGTACTTCTACGAGCTACCGGTGGAAGAACAAAAAACGGTGTTGAGCCGTCTACGGCGGGAAGCGGAAGCCGCTACCGCCGCGGAGTTACTACTATCGCACTGACCAATCGGTTCCCGGGGGTGCCGCGATGAAGACGAACACGACGGGCGGTTTCGCCGCGGTTTGCCTTACGGCAATCCTTCTCGGCGCGGCGTCGTACGCCCAACAACCGCCCGAGGATACGCCGCCGGAGCGCGAAGCCGTCCGGGCCGCGATTAACGAGATCAAACAGAAGAACGTGGTCGACGTTCTCGAGCTGGAGGACGGGGAGGAAGAGACCTTCCTGGGCGTATACAACCGTTGGGAGGAAGTGCGTTGGCGCTACCGCGAACGGCGCGGCGCGCTGATGGAAGAACTCCGCCTGGCCATAGCGGGAAGTGACGCCAGGCCCGTAGCCGAAATACTCGACGACGTCGACGCCGTAGACGCGGAGAGTCGGGGCTCCGAGGACCGTTTGCGGGCCGAGTTCAGGTCGCTGTTGTCCGACGACCAATACGCCCGACTGCTGCTTTTCGAGCACAACTTCAATCGGACGCTGCGCCGGTTCGTCCAGGAGCAACAACGCCAGCCGCCGGGGCCGGCGACGCGGCAGCCGTAAGGCGCCCTCCGCGGAATTAGAACGCCCGGGTTCGCCGGGCGTTTTTCTTATGCCGCGGCCGGCGGGCCGGGCCTCAGTCGCGTTCCGCCTCTTCGACCAACATCACGGGAATGCCGTCCCGGACGGGATACTTAAGGCCGCACTTACAGCATATTATCTTTTGGTTCTCCTCATCGTACTCGACGTCGCCCTTACAGTCCGGGCAGGCCAAGATCTCGAGCAGTTCCTTATCGACCATAGTATATACTCCCGTCTTTTAATATTTGTGGATAAAGCGCAGGCCGAGGCCGTAACGCTGACTTCCCTCGTCCTCGAACGTACTGCCCACGACGTAGAAATCCCGCTTAAGCTCGTAGTCGACCTCCGCGGAGTGCTCGAGCTCGCGGGCCCCGGAAACTTCCTCCCGGTACTTGCCAGTATAAGAGACGAAGAGGTCGTGGGTCAAGTGCTGTCCGACGGTAAATTCGGCGTACGGGTTTTGCTGCTCCCCTCGGAAGACGTTGGCGTCGAACTCGAAGACGTCGACGCCGGTCTCGCGGCGCACGGCGCGCGACACCTCCGCTTCGGCGTAATGGCGGACGTAGTCGCTTGAGCCTTTGGAGGCCAGTTCGCTCGAGCTGAGGTCGTTGTAGTCTTCCCACGTAACGTCCAACGCCAACACCTTCATAATCTCGTCCTGCGCCAATCCGACCGTTTGGCCGGAAGTAAGCTCGTAGCGCAGCGTGACCTCCGGTTCCCGCAGCGTACCGGTGACGTCGACGTATACGACGGCGTCGGCGTTCCCCGGGCGAACGGCGCGTATCACGTGCTTGGCCTGTAGGTTGATGACCGGGTTCAGCTCTTCGGTCCCGGTTAATATTATGTCGGCCTTCTCGACCGTAAAATCGCGCTTGAGGAAGTAATAGTAGCCCCGGCGTGCGTGCAACTCGCCGGCGTAATAGGTCGCGGCGCCGGTTCGGCGGAAAACCACGTCGGCCTCGAGCTCGATCTCCGCGTCCTTGTTTCTTAACCACAGGTTCCCCGGGGCCAGTACGTGGACTTCGTAGTCGAACCCCCCGGAGGAAGGAGGGCCGCCGGCCTTCGACTCCCCGCCGAAACCTATGGTAATGAGGCCGCTGGACAGCCTCACCTCCGCCGTCGCCCGTAACCGGTCCACCGGGCCGTTAATGCTGGCCTCGACGTCCCCCGAAGCTTGTACCCCGCTGATAGCGCGTACGACGTAGTCCTCCAACGATACGGACAAATCCAACTCGAGCGGCTTTACGGCCTCGAAGGACACGCTCCCCCACGCGCGGCCGCGGCCTTCGTCAAGGTCGAACGTAATGGGGTCCTCGGGCGGGACGACGACGCTGTCCCCCCGGGCTTCGAACGCCCCCGAAAGGTTCGAAAAAGAAGAGCGTAAGGAGCTTACCACGCCTTCGCCCTCCAGGACCTCGACGCGCCCTTTGAAGGCGGGGGTCCGATACGTCCCCCCTAACTCCAGCCGGCCCCGCACCTTCCCGCCCGTAATCAGCACTTCGTCCGTAAGGGGATTGAGGGCTCGTAGGTCGAGGTCGGTAAAATCCGCCCTGAGCTCCATCTCGCCTCCGAGGGGCGAACCTTCCCCCTTACGCAAATCCAACGGCAGTTCGCCCGTGACAACGACGTTGGGAAGCGTACTCTCGGAAAGCGAAATTTCGCGGATGGAGACGACGCCGTCGCGGTACGTGAAGTCGGCGCGTCCCTTGGCGAAATACACCCCTCCCCAGCGGGCTTCGCTCAACAGGAAGTTGGCGCGCACCGTGGGCGAAGACGCGGTCCCCGTAGCGGTGATAACGCCGTCGACGAAGCCCTCTTCCGCCAGCCCCTCCTTGTATAACGAGGTAAGGGCGGCCAACTTGAACTTGGAGAACCTCAACGTAACGTCCAGCGGTTCGTCGCCCTCGCCCGCCAAGGCGGAGAGGGGCAAGTAGGCCGCGGCGCGGAGCGTACCGCCCGCCAAACCCGCGACCAGGCCCGGAACCGTCAACCGGTTGTGCTCGTACGAGACCTCCCCCTCTATGTAATCGATCGGTTGCCGCCCGAAGAAGACGTTGGAGGCGGCGACGCTGGCGTAGAAAGAGGGAGCGTCCATCGTACCTCCTATATCTAAACGGACGCGGTCCAACGTTCCGCCGAGGCTCGGGCCCACCTCCGCGGGCAGCAACTCGTCGAGGGGAACGCCGCGGGCTTCGATCTCCAGCGCCAAGGGCCCGCCGTCGAGGCCGAAAGAGCCGGCCAGGCCGAACTCGCCGCCGCGGAACTTCAAAATGCCGCCGCTTAGAACGCCCCGGCCCTTTTCGCGACTGACGACCAGAGGTTGCATCAGCTCGGCCTCGGTTTCCCCCAAGTCCAGCGTTAAGCTGGTCAATTCCATACGCCCCTGACGACTGTCGTACGCCAAATCGAAACGTACGTTGCTTCCCTTCACACTCTCTATATACCCGTTCCGGAAGACGTATACGCCGTCCTCGGCGTCGAGGTCGCCGTACGCGCGGGCGAGCCGGAGCGGCCCTACCGATACGTCCCACGCCATAAAGCGAACCTCGCCGCGGTCGTCGGCGCCGATGTCCTTCCAATACCCCTCCGCCCGGGCGACGCCGCACTTCACCCGGCCGTAGGCGAAGTCCTTGAACACCACGCCTCCCTCGAACGACGGGTGCTTATAGGAACCGAAGATCCGGCCGTCGACCGATACCGCCCCCTCGAGCCCGCGCCACTCCCGCTCCGCGGCGAACCGCTCGACCGGTACGAAGCGCGCCTGGATTTCCAAATCCAGCGCTTCCGGGTCGGCGTCGCCTTTCACGTAGAAATCGCCGCCGCCTCCCAAACGCAGGAACAACCCCGAGATGTACACGCGAGACGATGCGTAACGGATGTCCGCGTTCCCGCCGTCGATTATAAGCGGACCCAGCTGCCCCGGGCCCAGATGCAACGAAACGTCGACGGCGTAGTCGTCGGGGCGGGCGCCGGCCCCGGCGAACTGCAGCCGGACGTCGACGTCGGTCTCGAGAAAGCTACTGTGAACGTAATCGGCCAGGTTCACGCGCAGCAAGCGGGCCTCGCCCCAATAGACCGGCCTGTCGTTCGATAAATCGACCGTCATTTTTGCGTACACCGGCGTCTCGTTGACCCGACCTTCAAAACCGCGGAGTCGAACCTGCCGCGTCGCGATGTCGACGTCGTAGTAGGCGAAAACGTCGCGCACGTCGAAGCCGTATATGTACGCGTCGTCGACCGTCAAAGAGCCTTTCTGCACCAGCCGCTCGGTAGTACCCACCAACGACCCGCTATAACGGCCGCGCCCGAAGACCTCGGGCGGGTCGTCGAACGCTCCCTGCAGCGCTTCGCCGAAATCTATGGGGTCCGCCTCGAACTCGAGCTCGATGTGTACCTCCGGCTTGAATTTTATCGTGCCGTCGGTCCTGATGCGAGTAATATGGGAGGCCGCGTCCACGCCGGAGAAGTGCATAAGCCGCTCGTTTATGGCCAGCGAGCCCGAGCCGAAGTGTAAGATGCGTTGGCCGAATTCCGGCAAATAACAGCTGCAGTGCCGCAAATCGATGAAGACGGCACCGCGCGCCTTGGTGAAAGTACATTCGATGTCGGCGTCCGCGAACTCACTCAAGGGGCCGCCTACGAGCATCCTGAAGTAGGCGTCTTCCAGATATACGTTAACGATCTCGAAGTATACCCCCTTGCCCTCGGGCGGCCCCTTGGCGCCGAAGATGCGGTCGAGGTTTACGCGACCGTCGGGGTCCTCCTTCAGCAACAGCCGCGGCCGGACGCAGTGCACGCGGTCGATTACGACGTCGCGGCGCATAAAATGAAGGGGATTATAGCGGACGTGGATTTCGTCGATGACGAGCGCGGCGCCGTCGCGCGTCAGCGACGGCCCGTCGCCGATGGCGAAATCGTATATATCCACGCCCGTAAGCAGCGTGCCCTCCACCCGCCCCACGCGGCACTCGGTCCGGGTATAATCGCTCGTGTACTTCTCGATGGCGAAGTCCACCAGCGAGTGGAAATAACCGGCCCCGTACAGCGCGAAGGCGAGCGCGAACGCGCCGACCAAAACTACCGAAGTCACCACGCCGAGGACGCGGACGAACGCCAGCGCGAGGCGAAGCAGGATCCACGACGCGTCTCGTAAAACTAAAAGGGCTTTCTTCGAGAACCTGGCCAAAACTTCAACTCCGACTCGACTAGAAGATGTGGCCGAAGGCCAAATAGAAACGACCCGGCCTCCCCCCGCCGCTCTTCCCGAGAATCGGCTCGCCGTAATCGAACCGTATGGGCCCGACGGGCGTATTATAGCGCAGGCCGAAGCCGGCGCCGTAAAACAGGCCCACCTTTTTCGTCTCGGGCCAATCGCTCCACACGTTTCCGCCGTCGACGAACAAACCCGCCCACATATTCCCGAGGTTGAGCCCTATGCCGGGTACGCGTCTCCCCGCCGTAAACGGGAGTTGGAAGCGGAACTCGACGTTCGCGATAAACATCATGTTGCCGCCCAAGGGATAATCCACGTCGTCGACGACGACCTTCGGCCCGACGTCGCGTTCGCCGTAACCCCGGATGGAATACGCGCCGCCCGCGAAAAACTTCTCGGAGTACGGAACGTCCTTCGTCTGAGCGTACGCGCGGGCGTATCCGCCGCGGACGTGAGCGGCCACCGTCGCGGCCTCAGCCACGCGGATGTATTGACGCCCGTCGCCGATTACGCGCCAGAAGTCGGCTCCGGTTATAAAACCGCCCGCCGTCTCTTCGGAACCGAACAGATAGACGCCTTGCCGCGGGTTGAAGATATCGTCGCGGGTGGCGTACGTGGACGAGAAGATGACGCTGGCGATGTTCTGCAAACCCCGCGCACCCACGAACCTCTCGGCCAGGACGACTTCCCCCGCGGGCCAGACTATTACCAGCGGGGCCTCGTCCCCCCCGAACGTCGTTTTCGACTTCTTGAACCGGAAGCCGCCCGTAACCTCCAGATGTTCCGTAATTTCCCGCGTAACGTCCGGCTTGATGCCGACTTCCCACTGGCGCAGGTCCACCCGCAACTCCCGGTCGTAGAACAGCGTCACCGAACCGATGTACCGATACCCGAAGAGCCAAGGTTCGGTATAGGTGACGTTCGCCCCGAACTTCGATTCCTCCAACGCGAACCCGTACGCCGCGGAGACCTCCGTCGATAAACGCTGGTTATTCCCGAACACGTTGTTGTGGCCCCACCCCACGGCGACCGTCGCGCGGTCCGGCGACTCGTAACCCGGCTCGAGCTTGTACCATTTGAATCTATCCTCCCGCACGATGACGAGGATGTCGACCAAATCCGGCGAACGCGGCGAATCGACGGTTTCTACCCTGAGGTCGCGGTATAAGCCGGTACGGTAGATGTTGGCGCGGCTCTCGTCAATCTTGGACGCCCGCCACAAGCGATCCGGTTTAATCTTATAGTTGATTTCGCGGGTAACGATTTTCGGCCGCGTCTTTTCGTTGCCGGCGACTAAAATGCCGCCCACGCGGTATACGCGGCCCTCGTCCACCGTAAAGGTGACGACGCCGGCGTCCCGATCTATCTCGAGCTTGGCGCTGGCGCGGGCGTAACCGCGCTCGCCGTAGTACCGGCCTATCTTCACCGCCGCCTCGTTGAGGAGGCGGGCCGAGAGCGGCGAACCGACGTCAACGCCCAAATTTTCGCGCACCTCGAGGTAGCGTTCCGGGCTGACGCCCCCCAGCAAGATCTCCTTAATCTTGGCCCGCGGCCCCTCCTCCACCCGCAGCTGGAGCTTACGCTTGTCCTCCTTAACGTCGCGGAAAGCCCACAGCACGTTGGCCTCCGGGAAACCCTCCGCGTGGTAGGCGTTCTCTATCGCGTCCACGCCGCGCTCCAACACATAATCGAAGAGGTACCTCTCGTACCGCTCCCCCTTCTCGACGGCCAAGAGGTCTTTGACCCGGTCGTCCTTGAAATACTTATTGCCGTCTACGGCCACCTTCGAAATAACGAACGCGCCCTCGCCGCCTTCGTCCTGGGCGGCCGCGGCGCACGTCGCCGCCAACGCCGCAACTACTAGAAAGGCGGCCTTAAGCTTCATATTTGAATTCTATCACACAACTTACGGGCCGCGCAACATACGGCCCCGAGTTGCTAAAAAGCCGCCCGACGGGCGGCAAACGTTCGCGCCGACGCGGTTCTAGAGGTCGAAGATCACGCGCGCGACGTACGTACCGTCGCCCCGGCGCTCGACGACGAAGTCCCCGTACGTCACGTTCTTAATTTCGCCGTGGGGCCGATGACGGTCGACGTCGACCTCCTCGCCCCACAACGTCGCCGCGAGCCCGGTATCGTCGTCCCGAAAATCGAAGCTGAACTTCTTGAAGGCGTAGCTCTTGGCGTCGAGCAGGTATAGGAGTTCCGCCAGCCACTCGTGGAAGAGCTCGGCCAGGTCGGCCGCGGCGAGCTCGAGCCGCCGTTCCACCACGGCCTCGACCGCGTCGTAGTCGAGCGCCAGCTGATACAAGGCCCGCGCGCCCAGGACGAAGAGCTCCTCCCGAGAGGCCGCGGTGACCTCGACGCCGGCGTCGGCCGTGTGCTCTATATACCGTATGTCGCCCATCCCGACTACGAAGGCGCCCCCGGGCTTTCACCCCTCGAGCGGCTCGAGCAACACCGTCGCCCACGCCGCTATGGCCTCCCCTTCGCCGATGTAACCGAAGCCCTCGTTCGTCTTGGCCTTTACGCCTACCGCGGCTATGCCCACGCCCAGCAGCTCCGCGACGCGGGCGCGCATCCGGTCGACGTACTTGGCGAGGCGAGGCCGCTCGACGACGACTACGCAATCGACGTTGCCGACCCTCAACCCTTCGCTTTCGACCATGGTCCGCACTTCGGCCAGGAGTTTGGCGCTGTCCGCGCCCTTGAAGCGAACGTCGGTGTCCGGGAACTGGTGGCCGATGTCCTTGAGCGCCGCGGCGCCGAGCATCGCGTCCATAACGGCGTGCAACAGGACGTCGCCGTCGGAGTGCCCGGCCAGCCCCCGCTCGTAGGGGACTTCCACGCCGCCGAGGATTAACGGGCCCTCGTTCTTGAAGCCGTGCACGTCGTACCCTATACCTATTCTGGTCATATTCCAACGGCTATTATAACAACGTATCGGCCCGGCGGCAACGGCTTAAATATCCGCCTTTTGCCGCGGCGCCGGACGACCCGGCCTTGGCCTTCGAGCTGGGCGCGACGTACTATGAAGCCGGCGATTACGCTCGAGGAAGCCGCTCGCGCCGAGAAAGAGGAGAAAGCGCCCGCGCGCGAGGTGGGGCCGGGTCCGTCAGAATAACGGCAAATATTTTCCCCTATTAATAAAAAAACCCCGGCGAAACGCCGGGCGCTACAGAGGCAAGTTCAGGCGGCAAGGGCCTTAAGGCCCTTGTCGGGGGCTACTAGCCGGTCGCCCTACTTAAACAACGCCTTCACCCGGCCGAGGGAAGCAGGCCCGACGTCTACCCAGTTGTCGTAACGGTATATGTAGTTCGTCGCCGCGTCCAAGACCCAAATGAAATGTCCAATGTCTTGGCCGACGGTATGGTCTTCGTCGATTCCCACTGGCGTTTGTATGCCCACGATAACGGGGCGGCCGTCCTCGTATATCGTGTGCGTCGCCGAGTCCGATATTAACGTCATGCCGTAGCCGCAGCAGCCCGTAGGCCGCGACCCGGGCCCCGCGAACGTACTCACCAACGAACCCGTCGTGGGGTTTACGACGGCGATGACGTTGCGGTCGGGTATCGCTATGTAAAGGGATCCCGGATAACCCTTACGTCCGGGTCGGCGGGCCCCGGGACCGGGCACTGGAACGACCTATATAACGAACCACTGGTGGTGGTTTTGTAGATCCATGAAGTACGGTTATTGGAAATGAATAAGGCATACCCCGAGTCGCTCCCGACACCCCACGCGCCGGCTCCTCCCGGGGCCGGGAAACTGGAGATGATCATACTAAACTGAGAGGAAATATAATATATATACGGCGTCGGGCCGCCGCTTACGGTCCAACCGCTTTCCAACGCATACCGCGCGTAACCACGAGCGTTTGCTACGGGGCAGCGGAAGGAACCGACGAGTTCCCACGCCGCCGCGGCCCCGGCGAACGTCGTCGCCCCAAGGACTACTGCCAATAACCTACGCATCATTAATCGCCCCCTACTGACACGTTATCGGCCAGCGCCTCGCGCTTCGTTGTATAAACGGACCTAACCCTACCCGATGACGCGCTCGAGCAACGGTACCACGTCGCGCACGTCGGCGACCTCGTAGTCGGCCTCCGCCGCCGCGGCCCACCGCGCCACCTCCGGGCCGTCGCGCCGCACCCACACCGTCCCGAGCCCCACCTTGCGCGCGGCGATTATGTCCTCCGCCGGCGAGTCGCCCACGTACAGGACCTCGCCGGGCGAGAACCCCGCCATCGCGCACATCTTCTCGTAGATGGCGACGTCCGGCTTGTAGACGCCCATCTCCTCGGCGACCGCGACCCATCGGAAGTACTTCTCCCAGCCCAGCCGGGCTACCTTGGGCCGCTGGATGTCGGTGAAGCCGTTGGTGAGGAGGCCGAGCGGAACGAGGGGCTCCAGCGCGGCGAGCGTCTCCTCGGCACCCGGCAGCGGGTAGCTGACGGTCATGTAGATATCCAGATATTCGCGGCCCAAGGCCGCGGCGTCGTCGGGCGGCGGCTTGCCGGCCAGCGCGAAGAGCTCCGCGAAACGCCGCGCGCGGAGCGTCGTCCCGTCGATCTCGCCGGTGGCAAGCTCGAGCCACATACGCTGGTTGACGTCGAAGAAAAGGCGGGAGAAAGCGCCGACCGTCATCCCGGTATCGGATACGCGGTAGCGGCGGTAGAGCTCGGCCAACGCCTCCCGGGCGGCGCGGCGATGGTCGTACAGCGTATTGTCGAGGTCGAAGAAGACCGCCGCGGGTTTTTCCAAAACGCGGTTCCTTTCGCGCCGGCCGCGGCCTAAGGCCGCAACCGGACCTAGCGGTAAAGCGCTTTAACGCGCCCGAAGGACGCCGGCGTCACCGCCGGGTAAAAGCCGAAACTGATGCGGGCGTTATATCCCCATTCGCCCACGGTCCCGGTCGTGGCCCGGTGGTCGTACGCGAGGCAATGATGCCCCGCAAGCTTGTCCATCAAAACGAGGACCTTCCCGCCGGTCGCCGATTCCCACGTAATTTCCAAAATCAGGTTGTCGCGGTTGTTGTAATCGAACGTCTCCGCCATCGGTATGGGGTAGACGCCCTGGACGGAGGGCAACTCGTACGTCGCGAAGCTCGCGACCAGCTTGGGCGTGTTGCCGCCGTAGTTGGCGGCGAAATCCGACGTCAGCGCCGCGAGCGGCGTGTGGCACAGGTAAAATTTGACGTTATAGAACGTCGCCGTCGTCTCGTTCTTCTCCAGCTCGAACTCGTTAATGGTCCCGGCGTAATCGATACGGCTTTGGTCGAACAGCATCTGCATCCGCAGCGCCGGCCGCCACGCGACCCAGGGATGGTCGCTCGGCTCGTTGCCGACGTACACGTAGACCTGCTTACCCGTCGCGGCCGCGGCGGCAACGACGGCCAAAGACGCGACGACGCCGAAGAGAACACCTCGCGTTACCATCCCGACCTCCTCGGTCGAAGTAACCCAACCTACCGGTAAAGCGCCTTGACGCGGCCTAAGGAAGCCGGCGCGAACCCCTTATAGGTATCGAAGGAAATGCGGGCGTTCAATCCCACGTTCGCGACGGCCCCGACCGTAGCCTTCGCATCGTACGCGTAACAGACGTACGCCGTCACCGGACCCGATAACAACGTCACCTTTTGCCGGCCGCCCGTCTCCCACGTCACCTCTAAAATGAGATTATCGCGGTTGTTGTAATCGAACGTCTCCGCCATCGGGATGGGATAAACGCCCTCGACCGCGGGCAGCTTATACGTCGCGAAGCTCGCCACCAGCTTGGGAGTATTGCCGCCGTAGTTGGCGTTGAAATCCGTCGCCAGCGCCGCCAGCGGCGTGTGACACAGGTAGAACTTGACGTTGCCGTACTCGCCCACGTAGACTTGCTTCTCCAATTCGAACTCGGCGACCGTCCCGGCGTAGCTGAGCTTGTCCCGGTCGAACAGCATCTGACAGCGCATGCCTTCGTTGGGAGAGTACCACGGATAGCTGGAACCCGAGCTGCCGTTTAAGATGTAAACGGCGTGACCCGTGGCCCAAGCCGGACCCGCTAAAAGCGCCGCGGCGGCAAACGTCAAAACTACCGCTCTCATAGGCGAACAACCTCCTCGCTCGAAAAAGCGCTTCCCGGCTACCGAAACAAAGCCTTGAGGCGACCGAACGACGCCGGCGCGACGCCCGGGTACTTGTCGAAGACTATAAGGGCGTTGTACGCGATGATATCTGGTGTCCCGGTCTCGGCCTGATAATCCCACGCGAAGCAGCGGTGGTTGGCCACGGACCCGTTCTTAATCCGACACATTATGTTCGTCTTGTCCGAGGACTCCCACGTAACTTCGAACAGGAGGTTGTCCACGTTGTTGTACGCGAACGTCTCGGCCATCGGAATCGGGTACGGCCCCACCACCGCCGGGACCTTGTACGTCGCGAAGCTGGCGACCATCGTCGGCGTGTTGCCGTCGTAGTTTTGCCGGAAGACCGGCGTCAGCGACACGAGGCCGGTGTGACACAGGTAGAACTTGACGTTGTAGAATTCCGCCGAATTGCCGTCGCTTTTCTCCAATTGGAACTCCGTAATGGTACCGGCGTAGCTTATGTACGAGCTGTCGTAGAGCATCTGGCACCGCACGCTCGTCAGCGTGGGGTGCGGCCACCACGGGATGGCGTTCATCCCCTCGCCGTACTTGACGTAAACCTCGCTGCCGGTAGCGAACGCGGCCTGGCCCCAGGCCAGACAAACCGCCAACGCGACCGCCCTTATAACGCACGTTCTCATACGTCACCTCCGTTGCTCGGCCGCGGCGATTGCCGCAGCTCTGACCAATCGTTTTCAATATATCAAAACCGCCGCGGTAAGTCAAACCGGTTATCGTGGCGTAGCTTGGGACAAATGGCCGGGTCGACGCTATGGCGTAGACAGTGGGCTTAAGCCCACTGTCCAAAACACCACACTGCCACGAACGCCGGCGGCACGGGGGGATATCGGCGCGACCGTAGGGGCGACCGGCCGGTCGCCCCTACCGGCCAAACGCCCCTACATTATTGCGTTATCGTGGCGTCGGGTGTTACCACCCGACGCCAACCCTTACCGAAACAGTCAGGTGGTAACACCTGACGGCACACGGAGCGGTTATAGAGTAGGGGCGACTGGCCAGTCGCCCCTACCGGCCGGTCGCCCCTACCGGCCAAACGCCCCTACATTATTGCGTTATCGTGGCGTCGGGTGTTACCACCCGACGCC
>DATKVX010000042.1 GCA_035529855.1 bacterium | reverse complement strand
ATCATTATCGGTGGGCCGCAGGTTATTACGACGCGGTTCTCGGGAGAGGGGCGCTCTTCCTCCAGGATGGGCGGGACGAATGAGGTCCGCCCTCGCCATTCGGGAATAGGTTCGCCCGGGCACACCGGGTCCAGCGCCAGCGTTACGGTGATGTCGTCGCGCTCCTCGAGCTCGAGCAGCTCGCGTTCGTAGACGAGTTCGCACTCTTCCCGGGCGGCGTAGATGAGCTCTATCTCGTCGAAGTCGCCGCGGTTCTCGAGGCAGGTCCACAGCAGGCCGCGGAGCGGGGCCTGGCCTATACCGCCGCCGATGAACAACAGCTTCTTGCCCTTGAAGTCGTCGTAGGGGAACCAGTTGCCGTACGGGCCGCGGAAGGTTACGAGGTCCCCTTCGTTAAGGTTGTGGAAGGCGCGCGTGACCTTGCCGACCTCTTTGACCGTAATATCCAGGCCGTCGCGGCTCGGCGGCGACGCCAGGCAGAAGGTCGACTCGCCGGCGCCGTAGATGCCGAACTCGCCGAACTGGCCGCAGTTGAAGTCCGGCCGGGAACCGTCGTCGAAAGCGAGTTGGAACGTCTTCGTAGTCGGCGTCTCGTCGTCGACGGCGGCCACGCGGACGAGCCGCGGGACGTATAGACGCTCGGAGTTATTTCCCATGGCGCGCGCCGCCCGGCGGCGTGTTCTTCAGGCCGCCGAAATATTCGACCAGTTCTTTGATGTTAATTTTCACCGGGCAGTACGTTATGCAGCGGCCGCAACCGGTGCAGAGGAGCGGCCCGAACCGCTCCGGGTAATACCAGAACTTGTGGAGGAGTCGCTGCCGGTAGCGCTTGTATTGGCGGTCGCGTGGTTGGTGCGCCGGCATGGCGGTGAAGGTCCTCCCCGTGCAGTGGTCCCACGTACGCAGGCGGCGCCCTGCGACGCTGCCGCCCTCGTCCTGGATGTCGAAGCAGTGGCAAGTCGGGCAGGAGTACGTACATATCCCGCAGCCGATGCAGGTGCTCGCCAGTATCTCCCAGTCGGCGTGCTCGAAGGACTTCTCAAGGCCGGCTCGAGCGCTCTCGAGCAGCGGTTCCTTCTTCGCGGTTCCCGCGTTTTCCCGGAAAGCCTTTATCGCGGCTTCCGCGTCGCCGTCTTCAGCGCCGAAGAGGTCTCCGTAGCGTTCGACCAGCTTGCGGCCTTTCTCGGTCTGGACCTTTACCAGGTAATAACCCTCGAGCGGGTAAGCGACGGCGTCGACGCCGTCCTCGGCGTACGATATCCGGTCGCAGAAGCAGTCCTGCTGCAGGGCCGAGCAGGCGAGCGCGAACAGGGTAGTCCCGGCGCGGCGGCCCAGGTACGGGTCGTCGAGGTAGTCCCACTCGAAGACACGGTCGATGATTCCGAACGCGGCGGCGTCGCACATATTGACGCCGAAGAGGAGGACGTCGCGCGCCTCCGCCTCGGGCCCTTCCGCGCGGATTTTATCGTCTACGCGCTCGTACCGGACCAACGTTTCGTTCTGGGGGAGCGCGAACGCCTTGGCCGACATCGGCGGCTGCTCGTCGACGAACGCGACGTCGCCGAAAGCGGCGGGGCGGCCGTAGACGAGGTTGCCGTTGGCGTCGCGCGTCTTCGCGACGACGTCGTAGTCGGCCCGGGCGCGCTCGAAGAGCTCGGCGACGCGGTCCTTGTTCAATCTGTAATACTCGGCGGCCATCGGCTTACAGGATGAAGTCTTCCTTGTCGTCGCGCTCGTATTGCGTAAGCGCCGGTTGGGTCTCGGCGGTTTCGCCGGAGACGTAGCCGAAGCGCTCGGCGAAGTCGCGCGCGAGAACGTTGTTTAAGACGTCGACCGGGATTCCCACCGGGCACACCCGCGAGCACTCCCCGCACTCTATGCAGCGCCCGCCGAGGTGGACGGCCCGGATGATGTGGTAGTGGAGGTTGTTTTCCGGCGCGACGGATTTATCGAGCCATTGCGGCTTATTGTCTTCCGCGAAGCACTGGTGGCAGTAGCACAGCGGGCAGGCCAGCCGGCAGGCGTAACAGCGTATGCAGAGCGACATCTGACGGCGCCACCAGGCGAGGCGTTCCTCCGCCGACATCGCCTCGACTTCGTCGAGTAAAGGCCACCCCTCGGCGGGGGTGGGCGTGCTAACGCGCTCGCCGACGAAGACGTCTGAGGAGGGGGTGTTCCGCTCGAGGCAGCGGCGGCATTTCTCCTGCCAGAGGGGCTCGTCCAGCGAGGCCAAGTCGGCCTCGCCCTCCGGTAGCTTCCGGGGGTCGACCATCGCCGGGCAGGGAACGCCGACGACTACCAACTTGTCCCGCTCGAGCTGTCCCTCCGCGGCCAGGACGTTGAGCGTACGCACCTCGCACTGTTTGCATATCAAGCCGACGCGGAAGCCGCGCAGCTCCGGCAGGAAGTTCGCGAGGTTGTTGTACGACTTGCGGTCGAAAGTAAGGCGGCTCAGGTCGGAGTCCTTGGTCAGGAAAGCCGGGAACGTGTGGCCGTAGTCCTCCACGTAGCCGACGAAGTAGTCGATCTTGTCGTCGTCGAACAGCTTTTTGACCGCGGCCTGGAGTTCTTCCCTAATCGTCGCCATCCTCTTCGTAGCGGAGCGGCCCGGCCTCGAGCAGTTCCTTCGTTACGGCCCCGACGACGTCGGCCCACTTGCGGCCTTCCGACGCCGATACCCAGGAGACGCGGAAGCGGCGCGGGTCGATGCCGACGTGGTCGAGCAGTTTTTTAAGCGCGATGAACTTACGCCGGGCGTAGTAGTTGCCCTCGATGTAGTGGCAGTCGCCGGGGTGGCAGCCCGAGACGAGTACGCCGTCGGCGCCCTCGCGGAAGGCGCGGAGTATCATAAGGGGGTCGACGCGCCCGGAACACGGCACCCGGATAATGCGAACGTCGCACGGATACGGGATGCGGCTCGTACCCGCCAGGTCCGCGCCGGCGTACGAGCACCAGTTGCACAGGAAGCCGACGATGTTCGGCTCCCACGGCGGCGCCTTCTCGGGTGCTTTTTGCTTTTTTCCCTCAGCCACTGTTCTTCGCCGCCCGCACCCGGTCCAGGTAACCGCCGATTTCGGCGTAGACCTGGTCGTCGCTGAAGCCGTGTTGGTCGATGCAGTTGCCGGGGCACGTCGCGACGCACAGGCCGCAGCCCTCGCATTTGGCCTCGTTTATCTCCGAAACCGGCCGCGTCACTTTCTTGCCGTCGATAGTAATCGTAATTTCGGACTTCTCCGGCGCGCCGAAGGGGCAGACGTTGACGCAGTTCCAACAACCGGTGCAGATGAGCGGGTCCACGACGGCGACCGTGGGGTCGCGGGTGATGACTTCTTTCGAGAGCAGGCCCAATACTTTGGCCGCCGCGGCCGAACCCTGGGCCACCGACTCCGGGATGTCTTTGGGCGCCTGGCAGCATCCCGCCAGGAAGATGCCTCCGGTCGCGGTATCCACCGGCCTGAGCTTGGGGTGGGCTTCGTTGAAGAAGCCGTCCTTATCGGTGGAGATGCCGAGGGCCCGGGCGAGCTCCTCGGCGCCCTTGGCCGGCACTACGGCCGTGGCCAGGACGACCAGGTCCGCGGCCACCTCGACTTGTTCGCCCGAGAGCGTATCCTGACCCTCGACGATTACCTTTCCGCCCTCGTCGTAGACGCGGGAGACGCGGCCGCGCAGGTACTCCGCGCCCTCCTCGACGCACGCCCGCTTCCAGAATTCCTCGTACCCCTTGCCGCCCGCGCGCACGTCGATGTAGAAAAGATATGCCTGGGCGTCGTGGATGCGGTGCTTGAGGATGATGGCGTGCTTGGCGTTGTACATACAGCATATCTTCGAGCAATACTCTTTGTAGTTTTCGTCGCGAGAGCCGACGCAGTGGACGAAGACGACCACCTTCGGCTCCTCGCCGTTCGAAGGCCGTACGATCTTGCCCTCGGTCGGACCGCTGGCCGACGACATGCGCTCGAACTGCAGGCCCGTTATGACGTCCGGGATGGCGCCGTACCGGAACTCGCCCATCTGCGTGTGGTCGAGGAGGTCGTAGCCGGTCGCGACGATTATGGCGCCGACCTCTACTTCTTCGAATTCGTCCTCTTGCTCGAAGTCGATGGCGCCGCGTAGGCAGAACTTCTCGCAGGCGCGGCACTTGCCGGTCTTGAAGAAGACGCAGTTCTCGCGGTCGATGACCGGCTTGTTGGGGACGGCCTGGGGGAACGGGACGTAGATGGCGCTGCGGTTGCCGACGCCGAAGTCGAACTCGCTGGGGATTTTTTTGTAGGGGCACTTGAGCCAGCAGTCGCCGCAGCCGTTGCAGAGCTCGTGGTTTACGTACTTGGCCTTCTTGCGGATGGTTACCTTGAAGTTGCCGACGGCGCCGTCGACCTTTTCCACTTCGCAGTACGTGTAGAGCTTAATAAGCTCGCTGCGCGCCGCGTCCACCATCTTGGGGGTGAGGATGCACTGCGAGCAGTCGAGGGTGGGGAAGGTCTCGTCCAGGCCCGCCATCTTGCCGCCGATGGAGGGCGTCCGCTCGAGCAGGATGGTTTCGACGCCGCCGTCCGCGACGTCGAGCGCGGCCTGGATGCCGGCGATGCCGCCGCCGATGACCAGCGCGCGTTTGGTCACGGGGACCTTGATGGGCTCGAGCGCGACGCTCTGCGCCACGCGCGCCACCATCATGCGTACGGCGTCTACCGCCTTGGCCGTCGCTTCGTCGACGTCGGCGTGCACCCACGAGCACTGCTCGCGGATGTTGGCCATCTGCATGCGGTAGGGGTTTATGCCGGCCTCGGCGGCGACGGCGCGGAAGGTGGGCTCGTGCATCCGGGGAGAGCAGGCGGCGACGACGATGCCGTCCAACTTGTGCTCGCGGGCCGCGTCCAGGATTATCTTCTGGCCCGGGTCCGAGCACATATACTTGTAGTTGGTGGCGTAGACGACGTGGGGGAACTTGGCCGCCGCCTCGGTGACCTTCTCGGTATCGACCGTGGAGGCGATATTGGCGCCGCACCAACAGATGAATACGCCTACGCGGGCCATTATCCTTCGGCGGGTGCCGCCGCTTGGGCGCGGCCGGCGGTTATCTTTTTAATTAAAGGCGACGTGTCTACCATGATTTTACCGAAGCCGAGCTCGCCCACCGAGTAACCCATGCACAAACCCATCAGTTGGGTAAAGTAGACGGCGGGAACGCGGCCTTCCAGGCCGAGCTTCTTCAGAATAGCCGGCTGCCGCAGGTCGAGGTTGGACTGGCACATCGGGCACGCGACGACGACGGCGTCGGCTCCGGCTTTAAGCGCCGACGCGAGGATCTTGCCCGTCATGTGGTACACGACGTCGGTGCGCGACAGCGAGAACGCGGCGCCGCAGCATACGACGCGGCGGGGCCAATCCAATACCTCGGCGCCGCACAACTCCATAAGGCGGTCCATCGTCCGCGGCTCTTCCATATCGTCGAAGGCCGCGACGTCCTTGGGCCGCGTGAGCAGGCAGCCGTAGTAGCATACCACTTTAACGCCGCCGAGCGTGCCGGCGAGATTGGCCTTTATATCCTCTTGGGGTACGTCGTTGGCGATTATATCCAACAGGTGGCGGACGGCGACGCCGGCGCGGTACGGCCGCCCCAGGGCTTCCTCGACCTCGGCGCGGAGGTGCGCGTCTTCGCGCAGGTTCACGTCCGTGTAGCGCAGGCGGTTGTAGCAAGCCGCGCACGGGGCGACAACGGCGTCCTCCGTCGCGCTGGTTATGGTGTGGGCCGGCAGCGCGTAGGCGACGAGCTCTTTAACGGAGTGCGCGGACGTCGCGCCGCAGCACGCCCACCCCGGTATATCCACGAGCTCGATGCCCAGCGTCTTACAAACCGCTCGAGCCGACAGGTCGTACTCCACCGCGGTCGAGTGGAGGGTGCAGCCGGGGTAATAGCTAAACTTCACCGCGCGGCGCCTCCTCGCGGCTGTACTTGAAGATGCGGCGCACGGCGGCGTTGTCCGCGCCGCGGCCGGGGAAGAGTTTTATTTTCCCCTTGAAGACCATACCGGGAGCGGCGGCGAAGTCCTTGAAGAAGTGGCCGCTCAAAAGGTTATTGAGCATGATAAGGCCGGGCTCGTAGAGGCGGCCGAACCACTCCACCGTTTTGAGGAAAGCTTTGTGGAAGACGACGACGGCTCGCTCGCCGGACGTCACGCCGCGGCGGAACGCGTCGTGGCGGAGCAACTCCATTATCTCTTTGATTTCGACGTTGCGGGGGCAGCGCGCCGTACAAGTCTCGCAGCTGGAGCACACCCAGTAGGAGTTCTGCGCGAGCGCGCGGTCGTACAGGCCGAGTTGGAGGAGACGTATAACGCGGTTGGGCGGCTCGTCCATCGTGTACGCGGCGGGGCAGCCGGCGGAGCACTTGCCGCACTGGTAGCATTGGCTCAGCGGGTGGCCGAGATGCGCTTCCATCCGCGTTATATCAACGCTACTTTCCCGAGTTCCGGTAAGACGAATCACGAGCAACCCTTTTCGTCGCCATTATAGTAAAACCGCGGCGCCTTTGTAAAGGGCGAAATAGAACGTGAAACATTTCACATTCGTCCCTTTTATAAAGGCGGCGTTTCAACCGGCCGGTAATTATAAAACCCTCCGTTTAGGGAATCAACGAATTTCGACCTGTCCGGTGGGGTTAAAAGGGTAAACGGAATTAGGGCTTACGCGCGTCGGCCGCGTACGCGGCGCGCTCCCGGGGAATCGTGCCGACCGTTCGCAAGTCGGCGATCCGTTTTGTTATATCCTCGATTATAAATCGGGACTGTTTGGAGAAATGAATATACATTGCCGCCAGGCTTACGGTAGCGACGAGGGACCGCGGCGAAAAGAAGAGAAACCGGAAGAAGGTGATCCAATAAAAGAACGCTACGCTCGGTTTTACGCTGACGTGCGAGCTCGTTTTTACGAAGGCCCACAACATTTTCAATTTCGCCCGGCCGGAGGGGCGGTATTTGTTACGGGAGCGGAGGTTGGCGCCGGTCCGCGCCACGCGGGCGTAGTAGTTCTTCGGCGTATAAATGTGCTCCAGCACTTGGACGTAGTCCCGCAGGATATCGAGGCACGGCCGGGAGGGTACGAAGTTAAGGCCGCTGGAAGTTTGGTCGACGTCGCGGCCGGCGTCCACCAGCGTGCTGCCGTTCGACAATAGCCGGCCTTCGCGTTCCAGCCGCCGCGTCAGTTGCGTGTTGGGCAAGGCGTAGAGGGTGCCGACCATCGCCATACATATTCCGGTGTCTTGAATGCAGCTGATCAGGTTGCGGGCCGTGGATTCGTCCTCGTTGTCGAAGCCGATAATGAAGCCGCCGTTTACGATCATCCCGTAGGAGGAGATGGTTTTAATAGCCTCCGCCACGGTAACGTTGACGGCGAGTTGTTTGGAGGTTTTATCCAGGATGTGTTCTTCCGGCGTCTCGATGCCGATGAAGACGTAACGGAAGTCGTTGTCTTGCATGAGCGTGAGGAGCGTTTCGTTTTTCGCCAGGTTGAGCGAGGCCTCGGTGCTGAAAAAGAAGGGGTAACGCCGTTCCTCCTGCCAATCCCGCATCGCCCTCAAAACCGCGACGACCTCTGTGCGGTTGCCGATTAGGTTGTCGTCGACGAAGTCGACGTGGCCGCGATAGCCCAAGTCATACAGGTATTGGAGCTCGCGGAGGACCTGGTCGGCGGTTTTCGTACGGGGCTTCCGGCCGAAGAGTTCGATAACGTCGCAGAATTCACAGTTGTAGGGGCACCCCCGCGAAAACTGCACGCCGACGTGCATATAATGGGAAAACTTGATGAGGTCGAAGCGGGGGATTACGGCCCGGGTCATGTCGGCTTTCTCTTCCGCTTTGTACACTCCCGCGCGGGCGCCCCGTCTTGCGTCGGCCAGGAAAAGCGGGATCGTAACCTCGCCTTCCCCCAATACCAGATATTCGGCTTCTTTATAAACCTCGGGCTGGGAAGTGGGGTCCGGTCCGCCCACCGCCACCGGTTTACCCAGGCCCCGGGCACGCCCGATGATACGTAATACGCCGTCTTGCTGCGGCAACATCCCGCCGGTCATCACGACGTCGGCCCAGGCGAGGTGGTCGTCGGTTAGCTTCTCGACGTTTTCGTCGACTAATTTTATTTTCCAGGAGGCGGGTAACAGCGCCGCGACGGTCAAGAGCCCCAACGGCGGCGCCGGGTATTTCGCCCCTGCGATCTTGCACACGTCGGTATAGTTCCAGAAGCTGTGGCAAGAGAATTTAGGTTGTACTAAAAGGCACTTCGTTTCGGCTGTGAATAAGTTCAATGTGGTTTTTATCTCCTAACCGTAATCGGGGGCTGGGGCGTATGCCCCCCGATAACTAAGTCGCGGCCGCGTCGGCCGTAGTTGTTATGTTCGGGATGTACGCCGTCCCTCCCGGCTTTCGTATTCGTTAACTCTGCCGGTTCTTAATCTCTTCGATTAGGACCGGTACGACTTCGTATAGGTCGCCGACGATGCCGTACGTCGCGATCTTGAATATGGGCGCTTCCTCGTCTTTGTTTATGGCGACGATCACGTCCGCGGTGCCCATCCCGGCGAGGTGTTGGACCGCGCCGGAGATACCGCACGCGAAGTACAGTTTCGGGCTAACGGTCCGGCCGGTTTGACCCACCTGGTGCGCGTACTCGATCCACCCCGCGTCCACGGCGGCGCGCGAGGCACCGACCGCGGCGCCGAGCGTTTCGGCGAGTTCTTTTATTATCCCAAAACCTTCCGGGTTGCCCAGGCCCCGGCCGCCGGAAACGATTATATCGGCCTCGCCCAGGTTTACCGTCTCCGTCGCTTCCAGAAACGATACGACCTCGCCCACGTCGTCTTCGGCCGTTAGGTCAACGTTAAAGGCGACCGTCTCGCCGGTACGGCCGGCGTCGCGCTCGAGCGGTTTCATAATTTTGGGGCGGACCGTCGCGAACTGGGGCCGGGCTTCGGCCGTTATCCAGTCGCTCATTACGCGGCCGCCGCAGCTCACGCGCGTCTGCTTCAGAAGGCCGGCGTCGTCTACCTCCAGGGCGACGCAATCCGCCGTTAGGCCGGTTTTTAAATACGTCGCGGCGGCGCCGGCGAGGTCCCGGCCTTGCGTAGTCGCGCCGGCGAGCAGTATGGCCGGTTTCGCCTCTTGCGCCAATTGCGTGAGCGCTTTGGCGTAGGGACGCGGCCTGAATTCCTTCAACATGTCGTGTTCAACGGCGTAGACCTTATCCGCGCCCATCGGAAAGAGCTCGGCCGCGGCGTCGCCCGCGCCCGGGCCGAATATGGCCGCGGCGAGTTCGCCGCCCAGTTTGTCGGCCAGCTCGCGGCCTTTGCCGAGGAGTTCGGCGCCCACGGGCGTTATGGCGCCGTCGCGTCGGCGTTCGATGTAAATTAAAATTCCTTTGTATTCGTCGGCCATGGCTTCGTCCTGGGCTATATAATTCCCTGGTCCATAAGTTTCTCGGTTACGGTTTTAGCGGCTTCGGCGGGTTCGCCGGGTACGATCTCGCCGCCCGCGCGCGCCGGCGGTTGGTACAGGCGTTCCATCTTGGATAGGGAGCCGGCGGAGCCGACGCCGTCGGCGTCGAGGCCCAGCGCCGCAACGTCCCACGTCGGGACCTCGACCTTCTTGGCTTTCCGTATTCCCAAGAGCGACGGGTAGCGCGGCTCGTTGATTTCTTTTACCACCGAGATGGCGGCCGGCAGCGGCGCGCGGACCACTTCGCGGCCCGTCTCCAGCAGCCGCTCCACCGTGACCGCCTGGGCGTCGAAGTCGATATCGTCGATCTTCGCGACGAAGTTGAGCATGGGGAGCTCGAGCAGCGCCGCGACGCGAGGCGCTACCTGGCCGGTGTCGCCGTCAAAGGTCGCTTTGCCGAAGAAGAGGACGTCGTATGCGCCGACCTTTTCGACCGCCTTCGCGAGGGCGACCGCCGTCGCCCACGTATCGCCGCCGTCGAAAGCTTCGTCCAGCAGATGGACCGCGCCGTCGCAGCCCATCGCGAGCGCCGCACGGAGCGCCTCGTCGGCCGAGGGGGGCCCCAGCGTCACCGCGGTCACCGCGCCGCCGTGCTTTTCCTTCAAGCGGACGGCCTCTTCTACGGCGAACTCGTCGAAGGGGTTAATTATAAGGGGGACGCCGTCGCGTTTAATTGCGCCGGCGCCGAAGTCCACCTGGAGCTCTTGGGTATCGGGAACTTGTTTTATGCACACGATGGCGTGCATGGGAACCTCCTTGGACGCTAAACGCGCAATTATATGGAACCGGTTTCGCGAAATCAAGGTAAAACAAACGAGGGGACGCACGCGACGCGCGTATTCGTAATTTCTACTTGCAATACTCGCCGGAGATTATTATGATAGCGGTCACGTAACCAACCGATAAACGCCAAGGAGGGGCGAGATGAAAAAGATAACGTTGTTAGTACTTTGTATCGCAGCGGCGTTCCCGGCGTTGGCCTTCCAACGCGTGGTTTTAGGCGAACTCACCACGTCTACCTCTTGAGCGGCGTGCCCGGCTGCGGAAGCGCAGTTCCATCAGATTTTCGAGAATAACCGCGGCAGGTTCGCCGCGGTGGAGTACCATCCGACGTGGGGCGGCTCGGACCCCTTCGCCATCGCCGACGCCGATGCCCGTTGCGCGTATTACGGCATAACCGTTACGCCCACGGCCGCCTTCGACGGCGCCGTGACCGGTCAACCTTATCCGACGTGGCCGGCCATTTTCAACCAGCGTAAGAACGTCGCCAGCCCGCTCGAGATAAAGCTGAAGATAACGACTTCGGACGATAATTTCACCGTTAAGGCTACCATTAAAAGACAGGGCACGATGCCGAGTTCGGGCCTCCGTTTCCACGTGGCCTTAACGGAACAAAACTTGATTCATAGCGGCCGCTCTTATCACCACGTCCTCCGCAAGATGTACCCCAACGCCGGCGGGACGGCGTTCACCATCAATAACGACGAGACCAAGCAAGTCACCGTTAACGGTAAATTTACCGGTCCCTGGAAGCGGACCAACCTTCATTTCGTCGTTTGGGTTCAGAACCTCGGGACCAAAGCGGTGTACCAGGCGGGGCTGGCGACGTGGAGCGAAGTCGGCGTCGAACCCGCGTCCGTAGGCCGGATTAAGGGTTTGTTTAATTAAACCTCGCACCGGCGGCGTCCGGTCGCCGACGCGTTGGAGAGAATCGTAGGCCCTACAGTATACGATGACTGAAGGGGCGGCCTTCGGGCCGCCCTTTTTTAAACAGCGTTCGGGAGGGGACGCCATCGTCGCTTGAACCACAGCGCCACGTTCACCAGGCCGATAAGGACGGGAACCTCGACCAACGGTCCGATGACGGCCGCGAAGGCCGCGCCGGAGTTCAAGCCGAAAACGGCGACGGTTACCGCGATGGCGAGTTCGAAGTTATTGGAGGCGGCGGTGAACGAGAGCGTCGTCGCCTGGGCGTAGGGGGCGCCGGCCCATTTGCTCATGACGAAGGACAGGAGGAACATTACGACGAAATATATAACCAACGGGACCGCGATCCGGAGGACGTCGAGCGGTATCGCGACGATGTATCGCCCCTTTAGCGAGAACATGACGATGATCGTGAAAAGCAGCGCCGCCGGCGTTATCGGCGCGAGGCGGGGTACGATTTTCGCCTCGTACCAATCACGGTCCTTGAACCGCAGGAAGGCGAACCGCGTGATAATCCCGGCGAGGAACGGTACCCCCAAATATATGAAAACGCTCTTAGCGATTTGGCCGATGGTTACGGCGACGGCGGTACCGTGCAGGCCGAGTAAGGGGGGCACGACCGTGAGGAAGAAGTACGCGTAAACCGAATAGAAGAATACCTGGAATAGCGAGTTCAGCGCGACGAGCCCCGCGGCGTATTCGGCGTCCCCGCCGGCGAGATCGTTCCAGACGATGACCATCGCGATGCACCGGGCGAGGCCGATCATAACCAGGCCGACCATGTACTCGTGGAAGCCCCGGAGGAAAAGGACGGCGAGGGCGAACATGAGTATCGGCCCCAAGACCCAGTTTTGAAATAGCGATAGGCCGAGGATTTTAACGTTCCGGAAGACCCGGCCCATTTCCTCGTAGCGGACTTTCGCCAGCGGCGGGTACATCATGAGGATGAGGCCGGCGGCGATCGGAATCGACGTCGTACCGACGCTGAACCGACCCAGGACGTCGGCGAGCCGCGGGAGGACGTAACCCGCGCCCACGCCGGCGGCCATCGCCGCGAATATCCACAGCGTAAGGAAGCGGTCGAAGAAGCTGAGCGACTTAGCGCGGGGGGAGGGCATTAGCGTCTACCGTCCCGGGAGGCGGTACGTCGTACCGGGAGGGGAAGTCTTCATTTCTCGGCGGCGTAGTATTGCCGGAGGATTTCTTTGGCCCGGGCGCGCGTGGGCGTTTTCCCGTGCAGGACCACCTCGCCGTTGACGGCCACAGCCGGCGTAGACATAATGCCGCGTTCGGCGATCGTCGCGACGTCCGTGATATGTTGGATGTCCGCCGGGATTTCGAGTTCCGCGGCGGCGTTTATTATCGTCCGAAACGTCTCCTCGCAGCGGGGGCACCCGGGCCCGAAAATTTCGACTTTCATCTTTCCTCCGAACGTTAAGCGGTACCGGCGGCCTTACGATTACTTACGGCCGATTGCCGGCGGAGTTGCATTACGGGTATGGCGTAAGTCTATCGGCGTCTTGGCCGTCGTTTATTGCACTTTTGGATTTGCAGCCGGTCCGCGTTCGCCAGCGCCTCGGCGTCCTTTTTAAGGGCGTCGCCCGCGGCGGCTAAATTCTTAATCAACCGTATAAAGGGCGCGTTCTCGGCGTTCCTATTCAGTAAGTAGTCGGTCCAGGCGCCGCGGCGCCGGCTCTCGAGCAGGCCCACGTCTTTGAGTATACGGAGGTGGCGGGAGACGTTCGGTTGGTTGAGCGCCAACGCTCGCGACAGCTCGCACACGCACGCCCGCCGCGACGCGAGCGCCGCCAGGATGCGGACGCGGTTGGGCTCAGCGAGGGCTTTGAATATTTCGGCGGCTTTTTTCATGGTTATCATTTACTATATGATTATATAATCATATATATATTAGCCTAAAAGTCGGCTTTTGTCAAGTAATTTCGGGGGGTTAAGCGGGAAGGTTTATACGCGCGAGGTAGCTCATCGACCACATCACGGCGCCGGCCGCGACGGGCATCGAGAAGTTGTCGGCCCACCCGCGGCTCAAGAGCTCCGCCGCCGCGGCTGCGGCGGCGCCGGCCAAGGCCAGCCGCCAGTCCAGGAAAAATATCCCGATGGCCAGACATACGCCGAAGCAGGCGAGCGTTCCCTCCAACGTCTTCCCGGCCGCGAGACGGATGCGGCCCACCGCGCCGCCGACCAACGCCGCGGCTACGTCGCCGAACGCCAGGTAGAAGAGCGAGACGCAGGCGATTGCCTTGGGGAATATTAAAACGGCCAGGAAGGTGCTAACCAGGAACGGTATGGTCGCGTTCACCCGTCGGTACTCCGCGTCGCGCATAATAAGGCCGAAGACGGCGCCGAACGCCCGGGCGACCCGGCTGTTAGTGAAGCGGAGAACCTCTATGGCGACGGCGACCGCGATTATCGCGCCTACGACGGCTAACGTAAGCGATTTGGAAAGGAGGCCGAAGTAGTACAAAGCGGGGAACGCCGCTCCCAGCAAGTGCCAACTTTTACGCAGGAATAATTTCATCGCGGTTACGTCGTGGCCTCCTCCGCAGGGGTGAATACGGGGGGGGCGTTTGCTAAGTATATAATATTTCGGGCGGAGCCGCGAAAAAAAGGTAGAGGCTCCTTTTTTTATGTTAAAGTATCCGGCGTATTATGGCTGAGTTCACGGGCATATCGAAGATGCTGCCGGCCCTCGAGGCGGAAGACGTCGAACGGCTACTCGCGTACGTGGAGGGGCTCGACGATTTGGGCTCCCGACTCGACCAGCTTATGGACTTCGTCGAGTTAAACCGGCCCGACCTCAGGAGTATCGTCGCGGCCATCGCTCGTTCCTATAAAGGAGAGGGAGCCGCCACCGTCGAGGCCGTCACGACGGCCATATTAACCTTCCTCTTGTTGATGGATCGGGCGTGGGCGGACCTCTACGGCGACGCCTGGCCGGTGCATTAGCGGGTAGTTCTATGTCGAAGAAGCCTGTCCGGGTACGATTCGCGCCCGCGCCGACGGGACACCTTCACGTCGGCGGCGCCCGTACGGCGTTGTTCAACTACTTCTTCGCGCGCCGGCACAAGGGCGTTTTTATTCTCCGGCTCGAGGATACGGACCCCGCCCGCTCGAGCGAAGAATATTACCGTTCCATAATCGACGCGCTCACTTGGCTCGGCCTGGAGTGGGACGAAGGGCCCGAAGTGGGCGGCAAATACGGCCCCTACCGCCAGTCGGAACGCCGCGCCGTCTACGACGAGTTCCTGGATAAACTCCGGGCAAGCGGCGGCGCGTACGAGTGCTTCTGCACGCCGGAGGAGCTCGACGGGCGGCGGGAACGCATGCGCGCCGCGGGCCGGGCGCCGCGGTACGACGGCCGCTGCGCCAACCTCTCGCCGGCGGAGCGGGAACGTCTGACCCAACAGGGCCTCAAGCCGTGCCTTCGCTTTCGGCTGGACCAGGAAGCCGACCTGGCGTTCGACGACCTCATTCGGGGCCGCGTCGAGATCAAGGCCGCGGACCTGGACGACTTCGTAATAGCGCGGCCGGACGGCTCGCCCACGTACAACTTCGTATGCGCCGTGGACGACGCGACGATGGCGATAAGCCACGTCATAAGGGGCGAGGACCACATATCGAACACGCCGCGCCAGATCGCCGTCTCCCGCGCGCTCGGCTTCGAGCCGGCGGCGTTCGCCCACGTGCCCCTTCTCCTCGGGCCCGACAAGAGCAGGCTGTCGAAGCGGCACGGCGCGAAAGCGGTTTTAGAATACGAGGGGGAGGGGTACTTGCCCGAAGCGTTCGTTAATTTCCTCGCTTTGCTCGGGTGGTCGTATGGCGACGAGCGCGAGCTGTTCACGTTGAAAGAGCTCAAGAAGGTTTTTTCGCTCGAGCGCGTAACCAAGAAAGGCGCCGTGTTCGACGTCGATAAACTTAAATGGATGAACGGCGTCTATTTGCGGAAGCTCTCGCCGGAGGAATTGTTCCAGCGGGCACGGCCTTGGCTCGAGCGGGCGGGGTTGGTTGGGGCGGAGGACGACGAACGCGCGACCCTCGCCCGGGCGGCGCTGGCCCTGGAACACGACAAGGTGAAAACGCTTAGCGAAGCCCCGCACCTCGTCGAATTTTTCTTCACGGAGGAAATCGAATACGACGACCGCGCCGCTAAGAACTTGCTGAAACTTCCGGGGGGTGTGGATGTGTTGCGCGACGTTGCGGAGCTTTGCGCTACGCTGCCGGATTTCACGGCGGAGACTTTGGAGGGGAGCGTCCGGGCGTTGGCGGAAGAAAAGGGTATAAGCGCGGGTAAGATTATTCACGCCATACGGGCCGCGCTCTCGGGAAGGACGACCGGGCCCTCGCTCTTCGAGATGGCGGCGCTGATGGGGCAGGAACGGGTCGTTAAGCGGTTGATGAAGGCCACGTCGGTTTATAAGCGGTAAGAGAACCTTTTCGGGGGGCGGCTTCCGTAGGATAGCGCTCCCGCGCGGTATGAATACGGAATCCGGATTCGGCCGCGAACTATTTTGGCTCGCCGTCTTCGGCGTCGCGTTCGGTTACCTGGAAGGCGCCGTAGTCGTTTACCTCCGGACGATCGCGTACGCCGGGGGTTATTCTTTTCCGCTTGAGCCGATACCTCCCTTAATCCTCGGGACCGAAATGGGCCGTGAGGCGGCGACGCTCGCGATGCTGGCCGCGGCGGCGCTGGCGACCGGCGGCCGGGCCCTTTTAAAACTCGCGCGGTTCTTGTTCTGCTTCGGCCTATGGGATATATTCTACTACGTCGGCCTGAAGATACTTCTGGGTTGGCCGCCGTCGCTTTTCACGTGGGACGTGCTTTTCCTGATACCGGTCCCGTGGTCGGCGCCGGTTCTCGCGCCGGCGTCGGTCGCGGTTTGTTTCGTCGCCGTCGGCGCGTACGGCATCATCAGACGCGGCGCCGTTCGAACGCGGCTTTGGCAGTGGGGTGCCGCGGGGGCCGGCGCGGCCTTAATACTCGCGACGTTCGTCTGGAACGTCGGGCCGTGCGTGAGCGGCGCGCGGCTGTCTTCGTATCCCTGGCCGTTATTCGGGCTGGGTTTGGCCGCGTTCGCGGCGGCTTTCGCCGCGGTTTTTATTGAAACCGAACGGTTATCTAAACCGTGAAATAGGGTTTTACCTTGACAGGCCGGCTTAAATAGTTTATGCTTATGTGCCTTAATGGGGAGTCGTCTAGGGGTAGGACAGCGGATTCTGGTTCCGTATGCGGGGGTTCGAATCCTCCCTCCCCAGCCAAAAATACGCGCCCGCGTGGGCGAGCGCCTGCGCCGGGTATTTTCATACCTTTTTACGTTTGGAAGGAATTCTGATGAAGATATCGTTAATTGAGCCCGAACCTGCCGATTTTCATATCTACACGAAGTTCCCTCAACCGAGGTTAGGACTCCCGTTAATCGGGACGATTTTGGCGCGGCGCGGCCACGACGTCGACTTTTATTGCGACAGCGTCGCGAAACGTACGGCGCGCGATTTTTGCGACATCCTACGCTCGGACTTAGTGGGTATTTCGATAACGACCTCTACGGCGCCCGCCGGTTACAGGTTGGCGCGGACTTTAAGGTTGGCCAAGGTCCCGGTGGTCATCGGCGGCCCGCACGCCACCTATTGCCCCGACGAGGCGTTGCGGTACGGCGACTACGTCGTCCGGGGCGAGGGCGAGGGCGCCGCGGTCGAACTCGTAGAAGCACTGGAGGCCGGCGCCTCGCCGGCAGGTATTAGGAACCTGTCGTACCGCGTGGACGGAGAAACGGTCCACGAGCCGCTGCGGCCGCCGGTTCAAAAACTAGAGGACCTTCCCTGGCCCGATTTTACGCTAATGAAGGGCGCGCGACGGATGAAGGTGTATCCCATCGCGACGAGCCGGGGTTGCCCGCGCCATTGCGATTTCTGCGCCGTTACGCCGCTGTTCGGCCATAAAGTCAGGCGCCGGGCGCCGGAAGACGTGATCGAAGAAGTGCGGCGGGTAAGCCAACGCGATATGTTCATCGTAGACGATAATTTTACGGAGAACCGTCGATACGTACGGGAGGTACTCGAGGGTTTTGCCGGGCTTAAGAGCGCGCCGCGCTCTACGGCGCAAGCAGGCGTAGACGTCGGCCGGGACGAAGAGCTCGTGCGGTTGATGAAACGGGCCGGATGCGAACGCGTCGCGATCGGGTTCGAATCCGTGAACGACGAGACCCTGGCCGGGTACCGCAAAGGCCAAACCCGCGACGACATCGTACGCTGCATCGAGACGCTGCATAAGTACGGCATCTGGATCCACGGTATGTTTATGCTGGGGGGCGACGGCGACGGCCCGGATGCCGCCGCCCAGACCGTGGCCTTCGCCAAGGACCATAATATCGATTCCGTCCAATTCCTGGCGTTAACGCCCATACCGGGGACGAGTCTCTACAGCCGCCTCGAGGAGGAGCGGCGCGTATTCAGCCATGATTGGGCGCTCTACGACGGCCATCACGCGGTTATCGAGCCGGCGCGTATGACGCCGCTCGAGCTGCAAATGGGTTTGATTAAGGCCACGCGCGAATTTTATTCCTTGCGACGCGTATTACACGAAGTCCAGCGGTTCCATTGGTTCGCCGCAGTGACGACGTACTACGGCCACCGCTTGGTAAAGAAATGGCTGCGGCGGAAGGGCGACCTGCTTAAGATACTCGAGCGCCGTAGTCTGAACCGGGGCAAGAGCACTCCGCTCGGCTTAACCGGCGAGCGCGTGTCCGTTAGTACTATAAAATAAGCGACGCGGCGGTATCGCCGCCGCCCGAAAGCGAGTGTCGAACCGGCTCCCCGATAGGGAGCCGGTTTTTCGTAGGTCCCAACCTCCCGTCGGGCGGGCACCGCAACGGCGGCGTCTTTCAGGCGTAGTCGCCGGGGCCCAGCAGGTGAACATTGGCCAGCCGTACCCTTTTCAGGCCGGCGCCCCGCGCCGCCCGGTAACACCGCTCGGCGTGCGCGCGCGACGTCGTCGGCAGGTCCCGCATTTGGTGGGAGGGGTAGAACGCGAGCAGGCCGTAAGGGATATCGTCGTTCAACGCGGCAAGCCGGCTCGCGATAACGCCTACTTCGTCTTCGTCTACGTATCCCGGCACGAGGAGGGTGCTGGCGACGAGGGGCGGGGGAGCGGGTCGCCGGGGAACGTATTCGGCCAGCCGGGCCAGATTTTCCCACGTTTGCTTGTTGGACACCCCGGTAAGCGCGACGTGCAGGTTTTCGTCCGCGGCCTTGACGTCGACCTTGACGCAGCCGCCGCTTGCGAGCGCCATTTCCATCATTTGGCGAGCGCCGCGCGCCGATGCCGAGCCGTTCGTCTCCCAGCATATCCGCAATATGTGACCCGCTTTGTTCGCTTCTCGCAGCGCCAGGCGCGACGTGACGAGCGAGTGCTCGAGTTGCGAGGCCGGGTCGCCGCCGAAGTAGCAGATGCAGGCCGTCTTGTCGTCTACCGCGGCCGCGAGCTCGGCCGCGGACGCGGCGCCGTCGAGGTATTGGCCGCGGAAATGACTGTTCTGGCAGAAAAGGCAGTCGTACGTGCACGAGTGATAGAAGACGGCCACGTTCTTATAGCCGAACTCGGGCCCGTCGCGATACGCGTATTCCGGATAGCCGGCGCCGGTCTCCGCCGGGCACACCCACGAGCCGACGCAGTTAGTCGGCAGCCGGTCGTAATACCACGACAGGTATCCTTTTTTGGCGGTCGCCAAAACGCGCAGGCGGCCGCCGCGGTTTTCGACCATGCCGCAGTATCCGCGTTCGCCTTCGCCTATCCGGCACCCGTTGCCGCACCGCGGGCACGGCGGCCCTTCCCGGGGAGGAAACGCGGGGAGCGGGTAAGGGGCGCGCGCGCGGCGGTGCGCTTCCTCGACGTACGGCCGGGCTTCGCCGTGCCGCGTGACGATACATTCGCGGCAAACGGATAGCGCGACCGAGACGACGGGCGACTTAGTTCCGCAAAGTTTACATTCGGCCATATGCAGGATATAATTTAACATAGATTGCCCGTGACGTAACGTTGCGGCAGCCGGTGGCCGAGCTCGGCCGCTGTTTAATCCGAACGGCGGGACGTATTGCCCGGCGTTAAATCCCTTGAATGGTTCGTTAAACTTTATTAAAATGAGATCGCTTGAGGAGACGTTACCGAAAAGGCGGTGCGATGAAGGTAATAGGTGTGTGCGGTTCCCCCAGGCGGCAAGGCAATAGCGAGCAATTGCTCGACGTAACCCTCGGCGTAATCAACGCCGAAGGTATCGAGACCGAAAAAATCCTACTGGCCGGAAAACGGATTTTACCGTGCACGGCGTGCCTGAAGTGTAGGGAAGAGAAGGACGGCCTGTGCCACGGCCGCGACGACGACTTGCCGCCGGCGCTGCCCGCTATATACGACGCCGACGGCCTGTTGCTGGCGACGCCGGTCTATTTCGGCGCCGCGACCGCGGAGATGACGGCTTTCGTCGACCGCGTCGGCTACGTCTCGCGCGCCAACGGCGGCCTTTTAGACCGGAAAGTCGGCGCCCCCATAGTAGTAGCGCGTCGCGCCGGCCAGAACTTCACCGTCGCCCAGCTTAATTATTTTTTCCTGATTAACGGGATGGTCGTGCCCGGCGCCCGATATTGGCCTATCGCCTTCGGCGGCGCCCCGGGCGAAGCGTTGCAAGACGACGAGGGCGTCGCGACCGTAAAAGAATTAGGCCAAAACGTCGCCTGGCTCATTAAAAAGATTCGTAATTAGCATTTAGGAGCGTAAAGCTTGATAAATGAGGACATTAAGACGGAAGAGTTGATAGCGCTTATTAAGGCTTACGCGAAATGTTGGCTCGCGCACGACGGTTGTTGGTTCCTGTCGGTAGAGGAGGATTTGGGGACCGAGGAGGCGATAAGGTACGACCGCGAGGCGTGGCGCAAGTTCGCCCCCCTCGAGGCGCGCCGGGTGGTGGAAGCCCGCGGCATCGAGGCCGGCGGCGGCCTTCCGGCACTAGCGGAAGCTTTAAAATTCCGTATGTATAATTGGTTGAATGAACAAGATATAGTCTTATCAGAAAATACTTTAATAATCGAGATGAAGGGTTGCCGCGTCCAAGAGGCGAGGCGGCGGAAAACGTTGCCGGATTTCCCCTGTAAAACGGTCGGTGAGGTGGAGTTCGGCGAGTTCGCCCGGGCGGTGGACGAACGTATCAAAACCGAATGCATTAAATGCCCTCCGGATGAACTGGCGGAAGACGAGTTTTGCGCGTGGCGCTTTGAAATCGAAAGACCCGGTTAACCAAAACGGTAATATATCTAAATGTTAGATTAAGAAGGGGCTTATAGGAGATGGCGGGAGTGCCGAACGGGTCTGAAGTACGCAACGACGACCGTTTCGAGGAACGGTTTCGCCGGATGGTCGATGATAGCCCGGCGATATTGTGGGCGTTCGACGAGGTGAACGGCCGTATGATTTACGTCAACCCGGCGGTTGAGGAGGCGCTGGGCTACGACCGGGAAAAATTCTACGACCGGTCCACGTTTTGGCTCGAGCTGATACACCCCGGCGACCGGGCTAGAGTTTCGGCCGCCAACCACGTCATGCGAACCGAAAAGAAAGTAATCAGGTACGAAGTGCGGTTGCGGCTCGGCGACGGCGGATACGTGCGATTGAACGCGGTCGTTAAACCGATTTTGGACGAACGGGGGAATATAGTACGGACCGAAGGTGCCGCGATACCGGAGTACGAGTAGAAGGTAAAGGCCGTATTAAATCAGACGGCCGTCGGCCGTAATCGCGGTAGGGATAGAAGCCCCGGATATTCCGGGGCCTTAAAAATTTACCGGCCCATAAATAACGTTTGACAAGCGCAAGCGGTTTCTATAAAATGGCCCATCGTGGCCGCACGTTCAAACCCAAAGGAGGAGCGTGGAGAAAGGCAAACTCCTTTACGAGGGTAAGGCGAAGCATATATTCGAGACCGACGACGGGGGCGTCCTTTGGGCCGAATTCAAAGACAGCGCCACCGCGTTCGACGGCGTCAAGAAGGGCACGATCGAGCGGAAGGGCGAGTATAACGCGGCTATGTCGGCCAAGCTATTCGCCGCGCTCGAGCGCGCGGGGGTGGTTACCCACTTCGTAAAGCAGGTCGACGCACGTTCGCTGCTCGTGCGACGGCTCAAGATGTATCCGGTCGAAATCGTGATGCGAAATAAAATCGCGGGCAGCCTGGCGAAGCGTTACGGCCTTGAGCGGGGGACGCCCTTGAAGAAACCGCTGCTGGAATATTACCTCAAAGACGACGAGCTGCACGACCCGATGATGAACCGCAATCACGTCCTCGTCCTGGGTTATATGACGGAGCGGAAGTTGAGCCACGTCGAAGAACAAGCGGCCGAAGTGAACCGCTTTTTAGCGAGATACATGAAGAGACGGGGCCTCGAGCTCGTGGACTTCAAATTGGAATTCGGCGAGCGGGGCCGTAAGATATACCTCGGCGACGAGATCTCGCCGGATACGTGCCGCATATGGGACGCCGCCACCGGCGAAGTCTTCGACAAAGACAGGTTCCGTTTCGATTTAGGCGAAGTAGAGAGCCACTACGAGGAGGTCGTTCGACGGCTAACGGCATAACGCCGGCGGCGGGAGGGCAAGATGATCCTCGTCCTAATCGCGCTTTTACTGTTGCCGACGGCTATGCTGCCGCGCCAGGAGTTGTACCCGGTCGAGCGGGTGGAGGTGGAGGCGCGCGATGCGAGCGTACCGGACGATGCTCGCCGGGCGGTCGTCGTCACGCGGACGGGCGGGAAGTCCCCCATAAAAGTACTCAACGTTAAAATATACGAAAAAGAGGTCGAGTTCAAGGTCGTCCACGTCGAGTACATAGTCGTATACCACAGCCGCGACTACGTTATAGCGGAGCGTAAGGTCGACTTCGAATCCTTCGAGAAGATTTGGCTCGAGCTTAATAAAAACCGCGCTTTTATGTTGGAAGACGGACCCGAAGGCTCCCGGGACCAGCCTACTTATACCGTCAGGGTAAGAGAAGTTAAAAAGGACAATACGTTTACGGTAACCGGCCCCGAAGACCTGGAAGACAAAAGGTATTCCAATATTATTTCGGCGGTGGAAGATTTTTGGCGCGAGCAATTAACGATACAATAATAAACCTGGTTTTGTCCCTACCCGTATGAAAGAGCGCTATTATCCCAAAGAGGCTTGCGGCGTCTTCGGCATATTCGGGCATCCCGAGGCCGCGACGTTGACGTACCTCGGCATATACGCGCTGCAGCACCGCGGCCAGGAGTCCGCCGGCATAGTCGCGTCGGACGGTACAAGGCTACGCCAGTACCGGGCCTTGGGCCTGGTGAACGACGTATTCCGCGAAGAAGTGCTCAGGCGGCTGACCGGCTATGCCGCCATAGGGCACGTCCGGTACTCGACCCTGGGCGACACGTCGCTCGCGAACGCGCAGCCGGTAAAGGTAGATTACTTACGGGGTTCGCTGGCCGTGTGCCACAACGGCAACGTCGTGAACGCGCTCCCGCTGCGGGAGGAGCTGGAGCAGCGGGGTTCGATATTCACGACTACTTCGGACTCGGAAATTATAATCCACCTCATCGCGCACGACGAGAACCACGATTTAACGACCGCTATCCCCAACGCCCTGGGGCGTTTGGAGGGGGCGTATTCCGTACTCTTTTTGGAAGAAAACCGGCTCGTGGCGGCGCGGGACCCTCACGGCTGGCGGCCCCTGTGCCTGGGCACTCTCGGGAACGCGTTCGTGGTGGCGTCGGAGACCTGCGCCTTCGACCTCGTCGGCGCCAAGTACGAACGGGATATCGAGCCCGGCGAGATAGTGGAGATAACGTCCCGCGGCGTAAAATCGCTTCGGCCGTTTGAGGCCGTGAAGCCGTCGATGTGCATCTTCGAGCTGGTATATTTCTCGCGGCCGGATTCGTACATATTCGGCCGCGGCGTCTACGAAGCGCGTAAAACCCTGGGCGCGGCGTTGGCGCGGGAAGAAAAGCCGGGATTTACGGCGGATATGGTGATAGCGGTCCCGGATTCGTCGAACAGCGCGGCCCTCGGCTACGCCGACGAATCGGGCATACCGTTCGAGCTGGGCATCATTCGCAGCCATTACATCGGGCGAACGTTCATCGAGCCCGAGCAGCGCATCCGCGCTTTCGGGACGCGGCTGAAGTACAACCCGGTGCGAGACCTAATCGCCGGGAAGTCGTTGGTCATCGTGGACGACTCCATCGTACGCGGGACGACGTCGCGCAAAATTATCGACATCGTACGCAACGCGGGCGCGGGCGAGATACACCTCCGGATAAGTTGTCCGCCGTGGCGGTGGCCCTGTTTCTACGGCATCGATACCCCAACGCGCGAGGAGCTCATCGGCTCGAGGTTGGACGTGGACGAGATCGCGCGTTACATCGGCGTCGATTCGCTGAAGTACCTCTCGCTCGGCGGCTTGCGCCGCGCCATCGGCGGCGACGTACTAACGGAAGAGGGCGTCGCCGAGCGGTTCTGCTCCGCCTGCTTCACCGGCGAATACCCGACGTCGATATACGACCAGTTCGCGAAGGATATGATGACGCCGAGGTTGTTCGGCGACAAGATGTTCTAATGATGACGGCTGAGGAGACGAAAGAACCGCTCGGTTACGCGGTGGCGATATTCGTCGCGTTCGCGGCGTTGGTAGCCGCGGCGAACGTCGTCTTCGGCGGCCCGCCCGACGCGGTCGGGGAAGGGCGGGCCGTCGTCGGCGCGGTCCTGTTATTCGTCGGCGCCGTAACGCTGGTCGGCCTGGCCGCGCCGCTGTGGCTCGCCGGGCGGGGGCGTCTTACGTTGCCGGTGTGGCCTACGCCCGGTACCGGCGATAACGCGTTGGCGGTACTATTGGCGGTGTTCCTGTTCGCCCGGGTGGAGATGCTCGTCGCCATCTTCGCGGAAGGCCGGGCGTGGGGCCCGGCGGCGGTGACGTTTTTCGGCCCGGCGGCGATGCACCTGGCGTCGGTGACCGCGACGATCGGCGTTCTTTTACCGGCGTTCAAACGGCGGATGCCCGTGGCTCCGGCCGCGACTTTAGCGGCGCTCGCCTGGGTCGTATATCACGTGGCCCAGTTCCACGCGTTTCCCGAAGGACGTAATATCTCGCAGTTAGTGGTCCTCGCGGTTTTCGGCCTCGGCTACGCGTTGTATTATTTCTGGTCGCGGTCTTTAATTCTAACCGCGGCCTTGCAGCACCTCGTCGCGACGACTACTTTGGTTTATAAAGGCGACTATCGCTTCGGCTCGATAGACGTGCCTTTTTACTACTCGGTGGTAGTAGTCGGGGTGTTTTTAATTTTCATCGTCGCGAAGCGGCGTCGCTACGCCGCGGAACGGTTTACGCATTTCTGAGGGCGGCTCGGAGGTTAAACTTTAGTGGTTACGTACAAAGAAGCTGGCGTCGACCAGGCGGGCGCCGACCAGTTCGTAGGCCGGATAAAAAGGCTCTCCCACGTACTCGACGAATCGCGCGTAATAGGCGAGATCGGTTTGTTCTCCGGCCTGATGGACATAAGCGACCTCGGGTACGAAGAGCCCGTGCTGGCGGCCGGGACCGACGGCGTGGGCTCGAAGCTGGAGGTAGCGTTCGCCCTCGGGAATCACCACACCGTCGGTATCGACCTCGTCGCCCTGAGCGTCAACGACGTCATCTGCTGCGGCGCCCGGCCGCTTTTCTTCTTGGATTATATGGCGGTAGGCCGCTTGGACCTCGGCCAGGGCGAGGCCATCGTCAAGGGCATCGTCGAGGGGTGCCGCCAGGCGGGGTGCGCGCTCCTGGGCGGCGAGACGTCCCAGCTCCCCACGTTTTACCGCCCGGGCCGCTACGACCTCGCCGGTTTCGCCGTCGGGGTAGTGGAACGTTCGAAAATAATCGACGGCTCGAGGGTCCGCCCGGGCGACGTCGTCGTCGGCCTGGCGTCGTCGGGCGCTCACTCCAACGGTTTTACCCTCATACAAAAGATCATCGAGGAGCAGGGGTTGGAGTACGCCGAGCGTTTCGACGAGGGCCGGACGCTGGGCGAAGAGCTCTTGACGCCCATGCGGGTCTACGTTTCGGAGGTAATGCGGCTGCTCGAGGCCGGCGTGGACGTTCGCGCCGTCGCCCACGTGACGGGCGGCGGCATCCCGGGCAACCTCGTACGCGTCTTGCCGGAGGGGGTCGGCGCCCGGCTCGAGAAAAGCCGCTGGCCGGTACCCAAAATTTTTACGAAGATCGCCGAATGGGGCGGCGTCCCGGAAGAAGAGATGTGCGGCGTCTACAACATGGGGTTGGGGATGTTGGTCGTCGTGGGCCGCGGCGAGGAGGAGCGCGCGCTCGAGGCGTTGGGCGAGGGTATGGTCGTGGGCGAATGCACGAGCGGAGAGGGCGTAGCGCTGGTGTGACCTCGCGAGGATGCGGATAAGACGATGGGAGGTAAAAGCGGCGTATTAGCGAAGACTTTTTTTATATATTTAACCCTTTTCGTTCTCTTCGGGGGGTTGTACTTCGGTTGGGGTATAGCGCTGGGAAAGGCGGGCGGGTACGAGTACGTTAACGCGCTGCTTAACGCCGACCACAAACGCGTCGTCCGCGATCTTACGGTCGTGGCCGGCGATCACGACCGGACGGATGCACACCCGCTCTTCGTCTTACTTTTAAATCCCGTCGGCGTACTGCTCAGCGGAGGGTTTGGCTCCAGGCTCGTCGCGGCGGTAGCGATGAATTCGGCGGCCGGGGCAGCGTGCGTCGTTTTGACTTGTGCTTTCTTCCGGCGGGCGGGTTTCGGGTGGCTTTTCGCGGTACTCTACGCCGCGATACTGGGGCTATCGTCGACGCATATTTTTTTCGGGGCCACGCCCGAGACGTGGATATTCGCCGCGTTGGGGATAATATTACTCTACTTCTTGGCGGCCGTTACCCCGGGTCGTACGTCGGCGTTTGTGCCGGCGGCCGTATTCGCGGCGGGGATGGCCACGACCAACTTGGTACCCGCGGCCCTCGCGTTTGCGGCCGGTATTTACAAACGCGCTAGTCTTAAAGCCGTATTAATTAAAACAATAGTTTTCGGCCTGGTCGTAACCGGTTGCGTAGCGGTTCTCAGCGTAGCACAAAAGCTCCTGTATCCGCGCTCGACGGTTTTCTTTCTCCCGGAGGTTTACCGTTACGAATTCAGCACCTACTCGCCTATCGTCAAGTACTTCGGCGGCTTAGAACTAAATTACCTGTGGGCGAGGTTAAGGGCGGTGGCGGGGGTTTTGTTCCTGTATAACGTCGTCGCGCCCCAGGCCGTCGTCCGGTGGTATTCCGCGGGCGAATTCTGCCTTCCGCTTAAACCTTTCGTCGACGTCGATTTCGCGCGGTTCGGCCCGGTGGGATTTATCGCGGCGGCGTTTTGGCTCGGGTTAATAATTTGGGCCGCGTACTCTTTTATCAGACACAAAGAAAACCGGACGCCCGTTTTAATCGGGTTGCTGTTGACGTTGGCGTTTAACGTAGCATTTTATTTTTTTTACGGAACGACTTTATACGTGTACGCGATAAGCACCGCGTTTCCGTTGCTGGCTTCGGCGGCTTTGGCGCTGCGTCCGTACGGCCGGCCCGGGACCAAAGCGTTTTACGTACTCGCGGGCGCGTTAACGTGCTTTTTGGTTTTAGAGCTAGCCAACAACTTACGGTTTTTATACCAAATACTCGGCGCGTTCCGAGACTACCCGTTCCCCCTAACGCCCTAATTTGCGCGAGATACCGTATGGACCTTCCTAAAGATATAGCCATTTTACTCGAGCAGCTCGGCATCTCGGAGACGCCGCCGGTGCGCCTCCGGACGCGGAAGAGCTGGGACGAGTACTTTACGGGCATCGCCGCGCTCGTCGCGGAGCGCTCGACCTGCCTGAGCCGGAACGTCGGCGCCGTTCTGGTTCGCGAGCGGCGCATCCTGGCCACCGGGTACAACGGCGCGCCGGCGGGCTTGCCGCACTGCCCTTTTTGCATCCGGAAATTAAGCAACGTCCCTTCCGGCGAGCGACACGAGTTGTGCCGCGGCCTGCACGCCGAACAGAACTGCTTAATACAGTGCGCCCGCAACGGCGTCTCCAGCAACGGCGCGGCGATATACGTGTACGGCGGTACGCCGTGCGTGATTTGCGCGAAGATGCTGGTCAACGCCGGCGTGCGGCGCGTCGTCGCGACCGAGAAGTACCCGGACGAGCTCGGGTTGGCCATTATGGAAGAGGCCGGAATCGAAACCAAGGTGATAGGAGGGAATCAGTAATGGCGGCGCGCGCGGCGTTGGTCGCGGTTTACGATAAAACCGGCGCGGTAGAATTGGCGCGGGGCTTGGCCGAGCTCGGCTATCAAATAATCAGCACGGGCGGCACGGCGCGCCGTCTGCGCCGCGCCGGCGTCGAAGCGGTCGAAGTCGCCGACGTAACGGCCTTCCCCGAAATCTTGGGCGGCCGCGTCAAGACGCTGCACCCGAAGATATTCGGCGGCATCCTCGCCCGGCCTACGCCCGGCCACCGCAAACAGCTCGCCCAAAAGCGCATCAAGGCCATCGACGTCGTCGCCGTCAACCTGTACCCTTTCGAGGAGACGGTGAAAGGCGCGCGCGTTTCCGAACGGGAGGCGGTGGAACAAATAGATATCGGCGGCGTCGCGCTGCTGCGCGCCGCGGCCAAGAATTTCGAACGCGTCGTCACCCTGTCGTCGCCGTCGCAGTACGAGGAGGCGCTCGAGCGTTTACGGTCCGGCGGCAACGACGTGGGTTGGCGATGGGAGCTGGCGCGCGAGGCCTTCGGCGTGACGGCGCGCTACGACGCGGCCGTCGCCAACTACTTCGGCGGGTGGACGCCGCGGCGGAAGAGGTTCGCGGACCATCTACTTTTAGAATACGAGAAGATAACGGAAGCAACGTACGGCGAAAACCCCCACCAGCGGGCCGCTCTCTACGGTGGCGGGGCTGCCGGCTTTAAACAACTCGCCGGGCCGGCGCCTTCGTACAACAACTTCCTCGACCTGGCCGCGGCCGTCGATTTGGCGAACGAGTTCCAAAGGCCGGCGTGCGTCGTCGTGAAGCACAACAGCCCCTGCGGCGTCGCACTGGCGGATACGCCGGCGGAGGCTTTCCGGCGCGCCTGGGCCGCGGATGTGTTGTCGGCTTTCGGCGGCATTGTCGCGTTTAACAAAGCCGTGGACGACGACGCCGCGGCGGCCATGATGGCCAAGGGGACCTTTTTCCACATCTGCGCGGCTTCCTCGTTTAAGAAAGGCGTAGTGGAGTATTTACGGACCGCCAAGCGTTGGACCGACCGCTTGCGCGTTTTCGCGGGGAAATACACGCGGCCTCGCCTCGAGTACCGAAGCGTCCTCGGCGGCCTATTGGTCCAGGATACGGACCGGCGGCCCGCGGCGCGCGATCGGTGGGAGCAGGTGGCCGGGCCGGAGGTGCCGCCGGACGTAATAGAGGATTTGCGGTTCGCGTGGACCGTGGCCAAGTACGCGCGCTCCAACGCCGTGGTAATAGCTAAGGACTCGGTTACGTTGGCTATAGGCGCCGGGTCCGTCAACCGCCTGTGGCCGGCGGAAGACGCGGTTCGCCGCGCCGGCGAGGCCGCCCGGGGCGCGGTAGCGGCGTCGGACGGCTTTTTCCCCAAGCCGGATACGCCGGAAGCCCTCTGTCGCGCCGGGGTGCGGGCCATCGTTCAACCGCCGGGTTCCAAAGGCGACGAGGCCGTCGTCGAGCTCGCGAAGGAGTACGGCGTCGCGCTGTTCTTCGCGGCCAGGCGCCATTTCAGGCATTGAGGAAAATAGGGAAGTCGGATTTCTGCGTCGTCTAAGAGGATAGGGTATTATGGTCGCCAAAGCGTCGAAGAAAAAGAAATCGGTCCTCGTCGTCGGCGGCGGCGGCCGCGAACATACGCTCGCGTGGGCGTTCCATAAATCTCCCCAGGTCGGGAGGGTGTTCGCGGCGCCCGGGAACGCCGGTACGGCGCAAATAGCCGAGAACGTCGCCGTCGGCACGGGCGACATAGAAGCTCTCGCGAAATTCGCACAGAAAGAGAAAGTCGACCTGACGGTCGTAGGCCCGGAGGCGCCGTTAGCAGAAGGTATCGTCAACCGGTTCCGCGCCGCCAAATTACCCATCTTCGGGCCCACCAAGCAAGCCGCGCTCATCGAATCCTCGAAAATTTTCGCGAAGGAACTAGCCCTCAAGGCCGGCATACCGACGGCGCCGGCGGAGATATTCGACGACGCGGAAGCCGCTCGGCGCTATATCGACATAAGCGGCGCGCCGTGCGTGGTTAAAGCGGACGGCCTCGCCGCGGGTAAAGGGGTTACCGTCGCGATGACGGAGGAGGAAGCGTACGCCGCGGTCGAGGCGGCTATGGTCGAGAGGAAGTTCGGTCCGGCCGGAGATAGAATCCTTATCGAGGATTATATAGGCGGCGAAGAGGCGTCTATTTTGGCCGTCACGGACGGCGAGCATATAGCGGTGATGATTCCGTCGCAGGACCACAAACGTCTAAAAGACGGCGACGCCGGGCCTAATACGGGCGGGATGGGGGCGTACGCGCCGGCGCCCGTCATCGACGGGAAGACGCTCAAAACGGTTACCGAAACCATTATTGAACCGGCGATTGTCGCTCTGGCCGCCGAGGGGACCCCTTATCAGGGTTGCCTTTACGCGGGTTTGATCGTGGATTTCGAAGGGCCGAAATTGTTGGAGTTTAACTGCCGCTTCGGCGACCCAGAAGCGCAGGCGGTGCTCCCTTTGCTCCAGGACGACCTTTACGAGGTGTGCGCGAGCGCGACGGCCGGCAACCTTGGGTTTAATCATTTCGAGTGGAGGCCGGGGGCGGCCGTGGCGGTCGTCGCCGCGTCGAAGGGCTATCCCGGCGAATACGACAAAGGCCTCGTCATCAAGGGATTGGATAAGGTTGCCGCGATGGAAGACGTCATCGTCTTCCACGCCGGTACCGCGGAGGAAAGGGATAAGGTAGTGACCGCCGGCGGCCGCGTGTTAGCGGTAACCGCGCTCGGCGTTACCGTTGCCGACGCCATCAAGAAAGCGTACGAAGCTATGGGGCACGTACGGTTCGCCGGAATACAATACCGTCGCGATATAGGCTACAAAGCCGTGGCGCGGAGGAGGGGATAACGACAATGGGCAAGACGTCTCCAGTCGGTATCTTGGTGGGAAGCGATTCCGACCTCGACGTAATGAAGAGCGCCGCGGCGACGCTCGAGGAATTGGGCGTCGGTTACGAGTTACGCGTCGCCTCGGCGCACCGGACGCCGGCCCGGGTAAGGGCGTACGCCGAAGAGGCCGCGGGTCGCGGCGTTAAGGTTATTATTTGCGGGGCCGGGATGGCCGCTCATTTGGGCGGCGCGGTTGCCGCGTTGACGGAGTTGCCCGTAATCGGCGTGCCGATGCCGGGCGGCGTCGCCGACGGCCTCGACGCGCTGCTCTCGACGGTGCAGATGCCGGCCGGGGTCCCGGTCGCGACCGTTGCCGTCGGGAAAGCGGGGGCGGTCAACGCCGCGCTGTTGGCCGCTCGCATCCTCGCCCTCCAGGACGCGCAGCTCGCGGTCCGGCTTCGTGAATATCGCGAGAAAATGGCAACCGCGCTCGAGGGGCAGGACGGCGCGGGTTAAAGACTATGGCCGAAATCGTTAAATTGGATAAGGTGGGGGTAGCCGGTGGCGTGGGCCTCGTGGCCGCGGCGATAAACGCCGGGTACCTGGTAATATTGCCCGCCGATACCGTATACAGCTTGACGGCCGCGGTTTTTCGCCCCCAAGATATTCCAAAAATAAGAGACGGAAACGAAGTCACGCCGTGGCGCGAGCCGGTGGGGAAGTTATACGCGCTCAAGGGCCGGCCGGGACGCCAGCCGTCCATCATCTTGGCGCCCGACTGGCAATATGCCCGTTTGCTGGCGCGGCAGAATTTGGACCGTATCGAGGAGTTCTGCCGTCGCGTCTCCAACCCGGTTTCGGCGGTCGTCAACGCCAAATGGGATTGGCGGCCGCCGTTTACCAACGCCCGCGGCGGCGTCGCGCTCCGCGTCCCCAAAGGCGGCTTCATTAAAATCATCCTCAAATTCTGTAAGTTCGCTTTTTCGGTGAGCGCGAATTACGCGCGGGGGGAGGAGCCCTATCTCCTGGGGCAAGTTCCGGCGACGATATTGAAACGGTCGACCCTCGCGTTAGACGCCGGGTATTCGCCGTTGCGGAAGCCGTCCTTTATAGTGGATTTTACGGTCGACCCGCCCAGGCCGCTGAGGGGAGGAAAGGAGCTCGAGGAGGCTTTGCTACAGTTTTGGGAATAAAGGGCGCAGCGGATATATTTACGTTGATAAGAAAAAAGAGGCCGGGTTGCCTGTTCGTGTTCACGGGGCCGTCCGGCACCGGCAAATCCACGATCTGCCGCGCCGTTTTAAAGGACGTTTCCGGTATAAGTTTTTCCGTTTCCCACACGACGAGGCAACCCCGCCCCGACGAGGTCGACGGCCGCGATTATTATTTCGTTTCGGAAAAGGATTTCGAATCGTTAGTAAAAGAGGGCCGTTTCGTCGAGTACGCCGCGGTGCACGGTTATCGGTACGGCACGTCCCGCGACCAGCTGGAAGAAAAACTGGGCCGCGGCGACGCCCTACTCGACGTCGACGTCCAAGGGGCAAGTCAAATTAGGGCCCGTTATCCCTCCGCGCCGTCGGTTTTTATCCTGCCTCCTTCGTTGGACGAGTTGCGGGCCCGTCTAGTGGCTCGGGGGCAAAACGACCCGGCGGACATCGAACGCCGTATCTCCCAGGCGGAGCTCGAGGTCCGGGAAGCGGTCGATTTCGATTATTTCGTCGTAAACGACAGCCTGGAAGACGCGGTCGCCGCGGCGAAGAGCATAATCGAGGCCGAACGTCATAGTTTAAGTAGGAGGCTCGGCGTCCGATGAAGATAATTTTAGGCGTATCGGCGAGCGTGGCTATCTATAAGGCGGCCGAACTGGCGCGCCTACTTATCCGCGAGGGGGCCGACGTAACGGTCGTGATGACGTCGAACGCCGCTAAACTCGTCGACCCGCGTCTCTTCGACGCCGTAACCGGCCGCCCCACGATAACGGACTTGTTCGCCCGCGAACACGCGTTCGCCCACCTGGAAGCCGCCGAGGGGGCGGACGCTTTCGCGGTCGTGCCCGCTACCGCCAACGTGCTCGGAAAACTCAGCGCCGGCATCGCGGACGACGCTCTCACTACGGTGGCGCTCGCGGTCGGTTGCGGCCGCCTGGTCGCTCCCGCGATGAACCCGAAGATGTGGGCCAAGGCCGAGGTTCAGCGTAACGTCTCGACGCTGCGCGAATTCGGCTACGTCGTCGTCCCGCCGGAAGAGGGACGGACGGCATGCGGCGACGTCGGCGTAGGGAAGTTGGCGGACGTAGCCGTAGTAGGCGAGGATATCCTCCGGTTGGCCCACGGTAAAACCGCGCTGGACCGTAAAAAACTCGTCGTAACGGCGGGCCCGACGCGGGAGCGGTTCGACGCGGTCCGGATACTCACCAACCCCTCGAGCGGCCTGATGGGGTACGAAATCGCGCGGCGCGCGGCGCGGCGAGGCGCGGTCGTTACGTTGCTCTCGGGCGCCCGCGACGACCGGGCCGCGCTTGGGAGCACGGTTAAAGTAATCAGAGTGGAATCGGCGGCCGAATTGTACGAGGCGACCGCGGCGGCGTTCGAAGACGCGGACGCGCTGGTAATGGCCGCCGCCGTATCCGATTACCGGTTCGACGAATCCCATGACCATAAAGTTAAGAAAACCAGGGATAAAATTAATGTTACTTTAACCCCTACCGTAGATATAATTTCGGAACTAGCTGTAAATAAGGGTGATAGGTTGATAGTAGGGTTCGCCGCCGAAACGGATAATATAGTTCAGAACGCTAAGGATAAGCTGTTGAAAAAGAAGGTCGACTTGGTCGTCGCGAACGTCGTAGGCCGTGCCGGCGTTGGTTTCGGCTCGGAGAACGCGGAAGCGGCGATTATATCGGCCGATGGGGTAGAAGACATAGGCGAAATTTCGAAAGCGGAGCTCGCGGAAAAAATCCTCGACGAGCTTGAGCGTTTGTGGGGAGTACCTTAAATGACGGCTAAGCGAATCGTAAGAGCGGTGGCGGAGAACCTAAGGGCTTTAGGGGTGAGGGAGGTAATCGTCGAAACGGATGCGTCGACGTTGTTGGGGAAAGGCGCGGCCGGTGATACTTCTCCGGAAGAGGACCGTTCGCGGGAGGGCCTTATTCGAAAAGAGGCCGGCATAGTGGAAAAGTGTAGGAAGTGCGGTTTGGGTTCCCAGCGGACTCACGCCGTGTACGGCGACGGTAATGAATACGCCGAGATAGTGTTCGTAGGCGAGGCGCCGGGGGCGGAAGAAGACCGCCAGGGCTTGCCTTTCGTCGGGAGGGCCGGACAATTGCTGAATCGCTTGCTCGAGCAAGTCGGTTTGAAGCGGTCGGAGGTTTACATCTGCAATCTTTTAAAGTGCCGACCTCCCGAGAACCGGGACCCTCTACCGGAGGAGCTCGCGGCCTGCCGCCCCTACCTCGACAAGCAAATCGCCGTCATTAAGCCGCGGGTTATCGTATGTTTGGGTTTATACGCGGCCCAAGCGATATTGAACGTTAAGGAGTCGATGGCGCGGTTGCGCGGCGCCTCTCACAAAATCGGCGATATGACCGTCATACCGACTTACCACACGGCCGCGGCGTTGCGGTTCCCCGCATATAAACAACAGATATACGACGACCTCTGCCGCGCCCGCGACCTCGCGTACGGATAAGACGGCGTCCGCCGCCGCCAGCGACGGCGATAACGAATAACCGATTAAATATTTCGCGACGCGAACGGCTCGCAGCCGCGTTGGGCGCGGTGAGCCTCGCGTTTTTTTATTTCGTTCTCAGGTCCCAGAACCACCCGACCGACGCGGTATTGTACGCGCTGGCGGCGGACGTAAAAGACGCGTACCCTTTCTTTCACTGGCATCACCTCCTCTATACGCCGCTGACGTGGTTGCTCGTGCGCGGCGCCCGTTCGCTCGGTTACGTGGGCGGCGAGTTTACGCCTATCGCCGCGCTCTCCGCGACTTCCGCCGCTGCGGCGGCTACGTTATTTTACCTCTCGCTAAGGCGCCTCGGCGCGACCGTATCCGGGGCTTTCCTCGCGGCCGCGGCGGCGGCCCTCTCCGCGTCTTGGTGGTACTTCGCCGGCGAGGCCGAGGTTTTGGCTTTGGTGGCGTTGTTTTTGGCCGGCGGGTTGTATATTTTAACCGCGGCCCGGGTGAGCTATAAAACGATTTTCGCGCTGGCGTGTTGGCTCGGCCTGGGGACCCTTTTCCACCAGATCATAATTCTTTTTATCCCGGTATGCGCGCTCGTCGTAGGGTGGGGAAGAAGGGGGCGCTTCGCCAGGCTCGGCTTATTTTTGGCGGCGTACGGCTTTATAGTTATTATCCCGTACGTGCTGGTACCGGCACTCTATTACCGCGTCCGTGGATGGGGCGGGTGGGTCAAGTGGGTAACTCATTATTTCTGGTGGGGAGATTGGGGTTATTTTACGCGCGAGCGGCTGGCGCGAGGCTACTTGACGATGCTGAGCGCGGTGGCGGCGGGACCCAGCCCTTTCGACGCCGGTAAAACGCTTACGCTTGGGGCGTTGTCGCGAAATTACATCCCGGCGGTACTAGTTTTCGCCGGTGCTTTGGGCACGGTGGCCGCGGCGGCGCGACGTTTGTGGCGCGAGAAGCGGCGGTGGTTGGTCGCCGCGGTCGTTTGGTTCGCGTTCTTCCATATTTTCTTTTCCTGGTGGGAACCCGAAAACGCGGAGTGGTGGATAGCGACGACGATGCCGATATGGCTGCTCTTCGGCCTGGCCGTTCCGCCGCGCAGGGCGTTCCACGTGGCCGCCGGTTGCGCTTTGTGCGCGTTAGCGGTTTTGAATTTCAACCGTTTAATCTACCCGGCCACGCTGGCCGGCAAAAACGAGTCGGAAGAAGCGGCGCGCGTTATCGTATCGGCTACTGAACCGGGAGACGCGGTACTGATGTCTCACGTGGACGTCAATTGTTGGATCGACTACTTGAGCCGGCATACGCGGACGTTGCCTACCCCCCAGCCGTTTTGCGAACCGCCCGCCGACGCGGCCGAGAAACTCGAGGCTTCGGCGTCGTGCGGATTCCCGGAGTATACGGCGACCGGCGGGAATTTGTATTTCACCGATTTCGAATGGGACGACCCGACGTTGTACGGACGGCCCGGCGCGAGCGATGTACGCGTCGTATTTTTCAGGATGCTCAGAACGGGGGAGCCGGTGACCGTATTAAATTTCCCGGGCGGCGAGAGAGTGCTTTACCGTTTTACCGAGTACGGCGACGATATCCGCGACGTACGAATATTCGAGGCCGAAGGCTCGAGCGAAACCGCCGACCGCGCCGTCCTCGGGCAAACCGGCGACGTCGCCAAGGCCGACGTCTTTATAGCGAAAGCGGGCCGTTACGTATTGTGCGTTCAGGCCTCCGGGGCGCAGGCCGAGGGGATTTGGCCGGTTATGGAGGTCGCCGTCGACGGCGTACGACGCGGGACGGCCACCGTCGACGCGGCGTTCTGGCGTTTCTACGAGCTGGAGTGCGAGCTGGGCGCCGGCCCTCACGAAGTGGAAGCGGCTTTTCGCAACGATTACTACGACGCGGCGTCGGGAAGCAACCGCGACCTGTACGTTAACCGTATAGTAATTTACCGCCGTGAACCCGGAAAAATCAATTCCGGCTCAAAAACGATACGTCGAGGACGCTAAGGGAGGAGGCCGGACTATAGAAAGCGAAGCGAGGGTGTCGCATAAGTGGTTGATTATCAAGTGTTTACGGTAACCGCTTAACCTTTAGCGAGAGACGGAAGTAAGATTTTATGTTATAATTATGCAATATCGAATTGCGGCCGCTCAACGTGGCGCGATGGGGCCGCGATTCCATGTTAAGCGAGCGTGACAGGCGAAAACCGGTATATATTCGGCCGCGAACGTCATTCTACCAAGGCGGTCTGCCTCGTAACCGTCGTTACGGCTCTTCCTCCCGTTATCGGTTTTTGGGGGACCTTTGATATCGCGCGCGGCATTTTCGCGAGTGCTTATCTAACGGTATGCTTGTTCTGGTATATCGTCGTCCAGCCTAAATTGGTTTGCGCGAGTTGTGCCTACTACGACGGCGTATGCGCCCGGGGGTTGGGTAAAATCGCGGCGTTATTGTTCCGGCCCGGCGTGAGCCACGACGGTTGGGGGGCGAAGCTCGCGGCGTATTTCTGGCGTTACTGGTACGCCGGCGTACCCGCTTGCGGTTTTTTATATCTTTTAATTTTTAGATTTTCCTGGTTTACGGTTATATCCTGCGCGGCTTTCGGCGTCGCGGCCGTTGCGGCCTATTTAGTCTCCCGCAATTATTGCTGCGTTGATTGTCTGGTCCGCAATACTTGTTTTCGTTCGCCGTTTCGAGAGAAAAAGTAGAGGAGGCCACGGGTGACCGAAGACCCCGTACGCAGTTTGAAAGAAGTGGAGGGGGAGCTCGAGGCGCTGCACGCGGCCGAGGGCGAAGACGTCTTCAGCCTTTATTACGAACACGCCGACGTCGACGTCGCCGCGCACGAGAAAAGGCGGCGCGACGCGTTGTTGGCCCCGGAAGTCGCGGCGGCGTGCGAGGCGATACTGGCCGGTGACTACGACGCGTCCTCCCGAAGGCGGGCCAAGATCGTTTCCGATTGGGTTACGCTGGCGCGCGCGGAAACCGACGACGTAATAGACCTAAAAGAAGAAATCCAGAAAATCGTAATAAACGTCAAGCCGACGCTGGATGGAGAGGAAATCCCGCGCCACCGAAAGACGAGTATACTTTTTAAGGAGGCCGACCGGGACGTGCGGCGGCGCGCGTTCCAATCGGAGGGTAAACTCCGGGAGGAGCTATTCGAACGGGCTCGGCGGCTTTATCGCTTGCGGAACGACGCGGCCCAAGCCTTGGGTTATGAGGATTACCCTTCCTTAGCGTTGGAGGGAGAGGCGCTTACGTTATCGGAGTTAAAGGATTTAATAGATAAATACGAGCGGGCGACGAGGCAACCGTACGAAGAACTGATGGCCGAGGGGGTAGGCCGGTTTCAACTGGATAAGGTAGAACCCTGGGACGTGCATTACGTTACGGACCGGCTCTGCGCCGCCGACGATAAATATTTCCCCAACGAAGCCGCGTTGCCCTCGTTGGCCGACGTCGTCAAAGGGTTCGGCCTGGACCTCGAGGCGCTGGGCATCGCTTTGCACGCCGACGCCGATATACCTTACGGCGGCCTTTGTTTCGCGATACGCATCCCCGACGACGTCCGCATACTCCTTAATTTAAAGGACGGCATGTCCGATTTGCGGGTCCTGTACCACGAGTTCGGCCACGCCGTCCACCGCAAGTTCACGGCCGCGGAAAATTTCTCCCTCAAAGTCGGGGACGCCGGCTTCTTCGCAGAGGCGATGGCCGACACGTGGGCGTTATTGGTGGACAGGCCGGCGTGGCTGCGCCGGTTCACGAAGATGCCCGAGGACGAAATCGCGCGCGTAGCGGATGCCGCCGAGAAGTCCTTCGCGGCTCGGGTTCGCCGTTTTATGGCGGCGCAGAGCTTCGAGATAGACGCCTACAGGAACGCCGACGGCGACCTGGCCGCGACGTTGGACGACTACGCCGAACGTTTCCTCGGTTACCGCTACGGCGACGACGGGATGTGGGCGGAACAGTACTTCCCGCTCCTTTACCCGATGTACAGCAAGAACTATATGCTCGCGAGGGTGGTCCAGCGCGCCGTCCACGGTTATCTCGAGCGCGAATACGGCGAACCGCTGGGCGAACCCAAAGCGTTCGGGTTCCTGGCAGACCGGTTTTACGCGGACGGCGCGTTACGCACGTGGAAGGAGAAACTGGCGGCCGTAGGTATGGAACTCTAGCGCGCGTTTGGACGCGGCGTTATGCAAGCCAAGACCGTTAAAATAGGCGACGTAACCGTGGGCGGCGGCGCGTTCGCGCTCATCGGGGGCCCGTGCGTCATCGAGACCGAGGCGCTAGCCGTCGAGACGGCCCGGTACGCCGCGGGCGTTTGTGCCGAGCTGGGTATTCCGTACGTCTACAAGTCGTCGTACCTCAAGGATAATCGCTCGAGCCACGAGACGTACCAGGGCCCGGGGCTCGAAAAAGGGCTCGCCGTTCTCTCCCGCGTCCGCGAGGAGGTGGGCGTTCCGGTCCTCTCGGACGTACATACCCCCGCCGAGGTCGCCGCGGCCGGCGAAACCTTGGACTGCCTTCAACTGCCGGCTTACTTGTCGAAGCAGACGCAGCTGACGCTGGCTTTGGCCGCGGCCGGCAAACCGATAAACGTCAAAAAGGCTCAATTCTTTAAACCGGAACAAGTCGCGATACCGGTGCGGAAAATCGAATCCGCCGGTAACCGCGAAATCCTGATTACGGAGCGGGGTTCGGCTTTCGGGTACGGCGACATCGTCTTCGACCCCCGCTCGCTCGTTACGCTGCGGTGTTTCGGCTATCCCGTATTCTTCGACGTAACGCACGTAGTTCGGTTGCCCGGTGCGACCAGCGACGACCCGGAGGGGGGCTTACGCGATTACATCTTTCCGCTGGCGCGCGCGGCCTGCGGCGTCGGCGTAGACGGCCTTTTCCTCGAGTTTCACCCCGAGCCGAAGCGAGCGTTGTGCGACGCGGCGAGTATGTTACCCATGGCCCGGCTGGGCGAAGTGTTACGGCAGTGTTTAGAAATCCACTCGCGCGTGAAAGGATGGCCGGACAACTGATGGCCGACGACGTGAAGAAAGACGCCCGCCGGGTCGTAACCATCGAGGCCGAGGCGGTACGCGCCTTGGCCGACTATATCGACGACGGCTTCGTGGGCGCCGCGGAAGCGATACTGGCTTCCGAAGGCCGTACGGTCTTATTGGGAATAGGGAAGTCGGGCATAATCGCACAGAAGATCGCGGCTACGCTTTCGTCCACCGGCACGGCCTCTTTTTTCCTCCACCCGGCGGAGGGGGCACACGGCGATTTGGGTATGGTCCGCCCGGGCGACGTCGCCGTCGCCGTCTCGTACAGCGGCGAAAGCCCCGAAATATTATCCCTCGTACCGGCGCTTAAGGAGAGGGGAGCGACGCTCATAGCTATGACCGGAAATCCGGCCTCGTCGCTCGCGCGCGAAGCGGATTACGTCATAAAGACGGCGGTCGACCGCGAGGCGTGTCCTTTGGGGCTCGTCCCCACCGCCAGCACCACCGCCGCCCTCGTTATGGGGGACGCGCTCGCGGTGTGCGTCATGCGGAAACGTGATTTCGGGGAGGAGGATTTCGCCGCCGTCCACCCGGGCGGCACGCTGGGCCGGCGGCTGCTCTCCAAGGTGTCGGAGCTGGGGCACGCCGGCGACGAGATACCAAAGGTTGGCGAGACCGCTTCGTTCGCCCAAGCCGTAGCGGAGATAAGCGCCAAGACCTTCGGCGTCACCGCCGTCGTGGACGAAGAAGGCCGCTTGATGGGCGTGATTACGGACGGCGACGTGCGGCGGGCGTACGAGCGCGGCCTGGCCACGGACGAGCATAACGCGGCCGACGTGATGACGAAGGACCCCAAAACCATCGAGTTCGACGCTACGGGTGCCCGGGCTCTCCACGTTATGGAGAAGTATCAGATTACGGCTCTGTTCGCGCTCGACGGGGAGCGACGGCCGACGGCTATTATCCATATTCACGACATCCTGGGGCGCGGCGCCGCGACCGTGAATTTCGACTGATGGGAAGACGGGAAATACTAATTACTTTCTGCGCGGTGACCGTCGCGGCGTGGGCGACGGGCGGGTGCCGCGACGGCGACGAGGAGTTGCCGCCGCCGCCCAAGAACTTGCCCACGCAGGTCATCGACGACTTCACCCTCACGGAAACGAGCGGGGAGGACATCTCCTGGCGGTTGAAGGCCGAACGGGCGGATATATACGACTATGCCAACGAAGCTAAAGTATTCGTCGTACACGTGGACTTCTACGAGGACGGCGTCTATAGCTCGACGCTCACCGCCCGGGAGGGCACTATAGACCTGTTGCGCCACAATATGGAGGCGCGCGGCGACGTCGTACTGGTGTCGCGCAAGGACGGGGCCGTGTTGAAGACGGAGGAGCTCAATTGGGATTCGGACAAGGGCCGGATATACTCCGACGCGTATTGCACGCTGGAACGCGGCCGGAGCGTCATCCGCGGCCAAGGTTTCAAAGCCACGCCCGGCCTTGAGTCGTTTTCCACCCACGAGCTCGACGCCGACATTCTCGACAAGGAGATGCGCGGCTTGGACGCCGGAAGGAAACTTGGGGCCGGGACCGGCGAAGAACCGGGCGGAGGGCCGAAATGAGGTGCCCCTACTGCGCGAAGGTGGAGGATAGGGTAGTCGACTCGCGGGCGGTCGACGACGGCCACGTAATCAGGCGCCGCCGCGAGTGTCGGTCCTGCGGCCGCCGTTTTACGACGTACGAGCGGCGCGAAGACGTCCCCATGCTGGTTATCAAGAAGGACGGTACGCGCCAACCGTTCAGCCGCGAGAAAATAATCAAGGGTATCGTGACGGCTTGCGAGAAGAGGCCGGTGTCGCACGACGACATAGTAGCCCTCGTGACGAAAATCGAACGTGACCTCGGCGCGACGTACGAAGGAGAGATACCGAGCCGCGCGATAGGGGAACGGGTAATGGCGACCCTTCAGGAGTTGGACGAGGTCGCCTACATAAGATTCGCCTCCGTTTACAGGTCGTTCCGCGACGTCGGCGAGTTTATGGACGAACTCCACAAGTTGATGGGGCCGGGAGAAGGCAAGGAAGCCGTTGCCCCGCGGCGTTCCAAGAAGGCGGTCGGGAAGTAGCGGTGCCCGAATTAAGGAGAGACCCGGTCGTAGGGCGGTGGGTGATTATCGCCGCCGAGCGGGCGAAAAGGCCCCAGGATTTCTTACCTATCGAGAATACCCACACCACGTCGGAGGGTAAGCGGAATTGTCCTTTTTGCCCCGGCCGCGAGGACCAGACGCCGCCTGAGATTATGGCGTACAGGCCGGGTGAGTCGGCTCCCAATTCGCCGGGGTGGACGGTGCGCGTCGTCCCCAATAAGTATCCGGCGCTCCAAATCGAAGGCGAGCTCGACGCCCGAGCCGAGGGAATATACGACCGTATGAACGGCATCGGCGCGCACGAGGTCATTATAGAGACGCCGGACCACGACGCGACGCTGGGGGGGATGCCGCTGCATCAGTTGGAGGCGATGGTGCACGCGTTCGTGGACCGTATGGCCGACCTCGAGAAGGATACGCGCTTCAAATACATACAAATATTTAAAAACGTAGGTGAGGTGGCCGGCGCTAGTTTGGAACACCCCCACTGCCAACTTATCGCCACCCCCGTAGTACCGAAACGCATAACGGAAGAACTCGCCGGCGGCCTGGCGCATTTCGAGTATAAGGACCGTTGCGTCTTCTGCGATATACTAAGGCAAGAATCCGACGAGGGTGCGCGGCTAATATTCGCCGACGACCTGGTCGTGTCGTTCGTTCCGTTCGCGCCGCGCTTCCCGTTTGAGATCCAAATCGTACCGAGGCGGCACGTCTCTTCTTTTAAAAACATCGTCGAGGAAGAGGTAAAGCATTTAGCGAGCCATATAAAGTTGGTTATCGGGAAGGTAGACGGGTTGTTGGGTACGCCGCCGTATAACCTGGTGCTCCATACGGCGCCGTGCGGCCTCGACGAGTTGAAGCATTACCACTGGCATATCGAGATAATACCGAAATTGGCGAAAGTCGCGGGTTTCGAGTGGGGGACCGGTTTTTATATAAACCCCACCGTCCCCGAACAAGTGGCCGAACATCTACGGACTTATCGTGTTGACTGAGGTCCTTTATGGCTAAGTTAAAAGTAGTCCTGGTCGTTTCGGAGGCCGTGCCGTTCGCGAAAACCGGCGGTTTGGCCGACGTCGCCGGCTCCCTCCCCAAAGCGTTGGCGAAGGTGGGCGCTAAACCGGCGCTCATTATGCCGTACTACAAAGAGGTGGCCCGCGGCGGATTCGGTGAGAAGAGGGTGGGCCGTTTAGAAGTGCCGGTGGGCGCCAATAAGATAACGACTAACGTCTACGCGACGGTCATACCGGATACGGACATACCGGCGTTCTTTTTAGGGTACGACCCCTATTTCTACCGGGACGGCTTGTACCAGGAACGGGGGATCGACTACCCCGACAACGCGGAGCGTTTCACGCTGTTATGCCGCGGCGCGCTGGAACTTATGCTCGCCGAGAATATGCATCCGGCTTGTATAAACGTGCACGATTGGCAGACGGGCTTGATTCCGGTGTATATCAAGGACCACTACGCCGAGGAATTCGCCGGCACCGGTACGTTGTTAACGATACATAATACCGGGTATCAGGGTAATTTCGATAAAAAATATTTTCCCATCACCAACGTCAGCTGGAACCGGTTCGGAATGGACGACATGGAATTCTTCGGGCAATTCTCGTTCCTCAAGGCCGGGGTCGTACACGCCGACGTTATCAACACCGTCAGCGACCGTTACGCCGAAGAGATCCAAACACCCGAATTCGGCTTCGTTATGGACGGCGTCCTTCGCCAGCGCCGTGCGGACCTGCACGGCGTATTGAACGGCATAGATTACGCGATTTGGAATCCGAAAAAGGACCCCCATATAACCGCTAATTACCGCGCCGAAAACCTCAAGGGCAAAACCCTGTGTAAGCAGATGCTGGAGAAAGAGAACGGTTTCACCTTCGAGAATAAAAAGGCGCTCGTCGGTATCGTTTCACGCCTCGCCGACCAAAAGGGTTTCGATATCCTGGTAGACGGCATCGATAGTATATTACAGCTGCCGTGCCGCTACGTCTTGCTGGGGACCGGCGACCGGAAATACCACCGCCTATTCGAAGAAGTAGCCAAACGACATCCTAAAAAATTCTCGGCGCACTTGGTATTCGACGACGCGATGGCGCACCGCATATACGCCGGCTCGGATATGGTATTGATGCCTTCGCGTTACGAGCCGTGCGGTTTGGGCCAGATGATCGCGATGGCTTACGGTACCGTACCCGTAGTTAGGGGTACGGGGGGGTTAGCGGATACGGTAATAGACGCGGACTATAATAAACGGGAGGGCGTAGGCTTCGCGTTCGGGCCGTATACGGGCCGCGCTATGGTGGAAGCGTTGGAACGGGCGTTGGTGGCGTACGGCCGGCCCAGACGATGGCGTAACATAATACGGCACGGGATGGCCAAAGACTTCTCTTGGGAGCGGTCGGCGCGGGCGTATATGAAACTTTACCGTATGGCGAAGAAGAAGAAGATAGGGCTTAAGAAGAAGCCGCAACGTTAAAAGCTCCCTATTTGAGGGAGCTTTCAAAGTATATACGGAATTAAAATATTAAGTAATAATTCTTAACTAACTGGTATTAAAAGGGTAAAGGTAGATGAAAGGGGGTGCGAAAAGGCCAGATGTTACGTCCGATAATATATATTATGTTAATATAACATATCGGCTTTTACGACCCCTTTTATTTCTTCTTATGTCTGTTTGCCCGCGACCTCTTTTTCCGTTTATGCTTCGCGATCTTCTTACGCTTCCTTTTTTTAGGACAACCCATTCTTCACCTCAATTTACCGATTTACGGGCGCCATCCGGGCGTGGTTTCCTCTTCATTACGGCCTTCGTCGAGCAATTTCTTCAAGGCTTTCGAAGTTTTAAAGGCCGGCGTAACTTTGGGCGCTACGTAAACGCTTTCGCCCGTTTTAGGGTTTCGCGCCGTACGTGCGGGCCGGTTCTTCACGGCGAAAGAACCGAACCCGCGCAGTTCGACTTTCTCGCCGTGAGCCAACGCGTCCGTAATCGTCTCGAGGACGGCGTCGACGACGCTTACGGCCTCTTTTTGCGTTAAGTTATGTTTTTTCGCTATAGAACGCGCCAAATCCGCTTTAGTCATTCGTTATACCTCCGCGCGGTAAACGCGGTTGCCGCGATGACCGTTATTCGGTAAGGTTCCCGCCGCCCGGGCAGGAATATGCGGCGGGAACCGAGCTCTTAAGCGTCTATGGCCGCTTGTTTAGCCTTACGCCTCCGGCGTTGTATTATCCAAATGACGAGCCGTATTATCAATACCGATATTATTAGTAATATTATAAACGGCAGCAACACGATGACGGCCTGGACCAGGAAGATACAAATCCGGATGGCTATGCGGAAAGCGTCTTTAACGGCTTTGCCGAAGCTGTAGCCGGTAGGAACAGCGGCGTGCGGTTCTTCGAGGTGGATTGTTATGGTCGACAACCCTATTTGGGAGTCGAAGTAGCGGATTTGGCCTTTGAAACGCTCGATATTTTCGGTTACGCGTTCTATCTCCCGCTCCACTTCCAGGACGTCGGGTACGGTCCCGGTGCGCTTCGCCAGGATCTCGAGGTAGCGGCCGCGCGTAGCTTCCGCGTTTTCGAGGCGTGCCTGGACGTCTACGTACTCCTGCGTGACGTCTTCGGTGGTGCTACTCTCCGATACCAGCCGTCCTATTCCCCGCAAAGCCCTCACCGTTTCGTCGTACTTCGACGGGTGCACCTTTAACGTCACCGAGCCGAAGACGTACCCTTCTTCGGCCACGGCGCGGTTGGTCCCGACGACGAGCGCTTTCTCGGCCGCGGCTACGGCGTATACTTCTTCGAACCCCTTATCTACGTCGTCGACCTCGCACGTAATGTCGGCGGTTTTAATGAGTTTTAATTCGCCCGCGATGTCCGCGGCGTTGGCTTCCGGTACGCCGGCCGAAGCGTCGCCTACGTCGGTCGCCCGTTCCGTTCCGGGCACGTCGGTAGATGTGGTAAGCGTACCGCCGTCGCTGCTTTTGCGCTTCAAGTCTTCCGCGGGCGCAGGGGGCGCGGCCTCGGAGGCAACTCCCTCTTCGTAAAATTCTTTCTCGCTGGAAACGGGGGCTTTTTCGGCTTTCTTGGCACAGCCGACTGCCAGAACGAGTGCGAAACTCGACAATACTACGGCTAATTTACGCACGTCGCGACTCCCTGGGTTGACGATTTAGTCGTCCGTTAAGCAACGCCGGCCCTCTACATCGACGGCGGCCGGCTCTCTTATTTTTAATAGAGAGAATATTTCAACTCTACGCGGGTAGTTGGTTCGCCCACCCCTAAAAGCTCGGTGCGGACGCGTCCGAAAAGTAATTCGTAAAGAGATTGCTCCTTGGGCCTTTTCCTCACGATGGTGGGACGCCCTTTGACGCCGATCTCTCGCGCGACGTCTTTCAAGCATTTTTGGAAATTACCCAACTCGTCTACAAACCCCAGCTCTTGCGCTTGCCGGCCCGAGAAAATCCGACCGTCCGCGTATTCCATGACGTACCGGCGCACGCGGTATTTCGTGGGTTTCTTTACGCCGGCTTCTTCGAGCCTGTCGGATATGGTTTGACGCCGCGCGTCGACTACCGTGTCGAGGAACTGCTGGTAGACGTCGTCCACCGTTTCGCCGAGCAGGGCTTCTTCTTCGGGCGTCATAGGCCGGAAAGGCGAGCCGATATCCTTGTAGCGGCCGCTCTTGATGGTCTTGCTCGAGAGCCCTATCTTGCCGAAAAGGCCCTCCACGTTCGTGAAGGTCATTATGACGCCGATGGACCCGGTGAGGGTCCCCGGCGCGGCGTATATTTTATCGCTAGCGCAAGCGACGTAATACCCTCCCGAAGCCCCCAGCGTAGACATATACGCGTAAACTTTTTTGTTCTTTTCTTTAAGCCGTAGTAATTCCGCATAAAGCTCTTGCGACGGCGCTACCCCACCCCCCGGGCTGTCGATGTAGAGGACGACGGCGGCGATGGTAGGGTCGTCCCGGTAGGAGTGGATTATTTTAATCGTCTCTTCCGAAGATACTATCGACCCCTTTATATCCAATATCGCGATCTTCTTCCCCACGGGCGAATAAGCCTTAACCTCGGGGAGGAAGCGACAGAGTAAGGCCAAAGCTACGATTATCGTGAGCAGCGCGAACAGGGCCGCTCCCCCACCCATCAGCCACCATTTCTTTGACGACATAACCTTTTTGAAAACCTCCTCGTCGTACGTTCAGTAACCTCGAAGGGCCTGAAGGTGCTTCACGGCCAGCGCGTTTAGGACGGGGTCGTCGTCCAATACCAACGCCCGTTTCCAAAGGCGGATAGCTCGACCTACGTCGCCGGTGTCTTCGGCCAGAAGCGCCAACAATCGTACGCGCGAAACGTCGTCGTATACCCCTTCGTCTTTTTCCAGGATTTCCTCGGCCTCTCGGGGAAGGCCCTTTTCCTTTAGAACCAAAGCCAGATTATATTCCGCACGGCGGCTTAATGCGCCGCCCTCTTCCGCGACAAGACGGTACTCGCGCGCGGCTTCGCTCAGATACGCAAGCTTGTGCCATACTACCGCTACGTTGAACCGCGCGGGAGTGAAATCCGGGTCGGCCGCCAGCGCCTCCTCGTAGTACGAAACGGCCAGGTTGAGGTTTTCCCCTCGGTAGCGATTCCCGTCGGCGTCGAATTCGTACGTCAAAGCGAGGTTATACAAGATCGCCGGTTCTTCGGGGTATTCCGCGGCGATCTTCAGAAAAATCTCGCTCGCTTTCTTGCGGTCGCCGGCCCGGGCGAAACCCACCGCTTCGTCCAAAGCCGCGGTAAAAACTGGAGCGCTGTCTTGGCTGCGGCCGACGGCCGCGATTAATAAAAAAGCCGCCGCGACCGCAGTTACGAGAGGACTTCGGCTGGTCGGGAGCGATCTCAATCTTTCGTAAGACCTACTATACGGTCAATACCCTTCGAGAGGTTTGCTTCGCCCGTAACGTTTGCGCTGTTGGAGGATATTACGGCGCCGTTAGCCGTGCTGATAAAATCGACCGTAATAGTATATTTATTGCCTTTTTTGGTTACTTTCCCGCGGCAAGCTACCATCGCGCCGAGCTTCTTCCCCAGCTTCGCCGCGATAGCCGTCGACACCGGTTCGCCTTTGCCTATCTCAGAGCCCTCCATGATTTTGTCTATTTGTCCGGGTTCGACGACTTTATATTTTTCCAAGTAGGCCAGCGCCGTCATTAGGTAATGCGCGACTACGGGGCTAACGTATCCGCTAGCGCCTTCGGTTTCGAAATTGAAGACCGCTATTACGGGTTTGGTCGTTTTGGCCGGCGCCGGCGAAGGGTGGACCAGGGCCAACGCCGAGAGTAGCCATAGGATTCGGAAAACGTTTCTGGCCATCTATCCTCCTCGTACGATGCTGGCGGAATCGTTGCCGTATCCGGCCCCTACGGCGGCCGGGTGGTTCATATAACGCGCGAAGACGCGCATACGTTCGCGTAAACTCCGGAGATTTATGTATATCAAGTTCGCGTCGCTTTTACGTATCTCTTCGAGGTAGGCCTTGAAATACCCCGAGACGTCGGGGTGTTCTCGCACGAAGGAGTCGATAAGCAGCTCGTGGCGTAAAAACCGGTTAATCGAGCGCGAGTAAGAATAGGTGGTCTCCACGTGGTCGATGTACGCTTGCTCCACGTAGTCGATTTCCGGGGGCGGGTCCGCGCTATTTCCTCCCGCCGACAACCTGGCGAAGTAACGGGCGTGGAAAAGGCGGTCGACGAGCGACGTCAACAGGTTTTTTAACCGGCCCGGCGCTATCGATTCGGCTCCGTTTTCCCCGAAGCAGGTTAGGATCTCGTCGATTAGCTTACCGGCATTCGCAAACGCCGCGTCCCGGGCGTTGGCGAATACTCTCCGGTTCCGTAGTAGGACCTCCGTATTAGTAAACTTCATCGAGAATAGTACGTTGTTCGCGCAAGTAGTCTATCTCGTGAGATTCGGTCAATACCGTACCGGCCGCGCGATCGCCGACCCTACGCCCTTTAGGGTCCGTAAACGCGTACACGACGTCTAATATGTTTAGGAGAGGTACGAGCAACGTTATATTGCGGACTATCGAGTGGACCACGGTGGCCGGTCGGTCGTAGTCGTTAATTTTGACGACCCGTAAGCCCATAATGCGCTTGCCGATGCTCGCGCCGCCCGCGTCCCGTACGAGGAAGTAGAAGATACCCAGGCCGGCGATCGTACCCCAAAACCATTGTTGGTAATAATATTGGTCCGGCCCCGGCAAGTAAGGGTTCATATCCAAAAAGCTGAATATGAGGGCGACGATGAAGTACGAGAGGCTAATAAAAAATAGATCTACCAGTTGCGCCGCTACGCGCCTGATGAACGAAGGCCGCGAGAAATCCAACACGACCGTACGGTCGATCTCAACGCCTTTACCCTTCCCCAACGTAATCTCTTCTTCCTCCGCGGATACCTGTTTGAACTCCACTTCGTCGACCGAGATTTTCGGGGTTTTGGGTGGAGCCGGTCTTTCCTCCGGGGTCGGGGGCGGTATGGTTAGCGATACCAGGTCCCCCACTTGGGGTTCGGGGATACTTCTTTCGGGCGGTGATAACGCCGGTTCGCCGGCCGGGACGAGGGGCCGGGTCGCCACCGGCGGCGGGGGCGGCTTCGGCCCCGGGGGCGGTGCGAGGCCGCGGTCCGGGGGCGGCGCCGGCGCGCGCTCCAGCGGCGCGGCGGGTTCCGGCGGCGCGGTCGCCACCGGCGGCGCGGTCGGGCCCCCCGGCGGCGCCGGAATCGAAGGTTCTTCGGCGAACATAGGAGGCGGGACTTCCGGTTCCGGCGTTTCTAAATCCGCGAAGACGTCCGCGAAATCGGCTACTTCCGTGAACTTTAACCACTTCTTCGATTGCGGTTCCCAAACGTAGTGGTCGCGGTTAAACTCGCCGTTCAGTATCTTTTCTTCGACTTCGCCGAATTCGAACGGGCCGAAACGAGCACCCTCCTTACCGAGGTAATACTTTTTTACGGCTTTCCGGGGTACGGCTCCGGTGAGGAATTCCGCGAATACGGCGTGTTCGGAAGCCTTCAACCACCGGTTGGATTCGGCGTCCCAAACGAAATGGGAGCCTTTGAACCGGCCGCGCTCGATTTCCTTGATTATAGCGTCCTTGGGGAACGGGCCGCCGGTCTTGCCCTCGACGTTGATAAAGTAACCCTCTTCCTCCACGGACGCCGCGACGGCTTCCTGTTCGAAGATCGCGGCCAACTCGGCGTGGAATTTTATTTTAATCCACCTGCCCTGCTTCGCTTCCCAGACGTAGTCTTCCTGCGATACGGCCTTATCCCTAACAAGCTCGCGGAACTCGGCGATGCCTAGCGGGCCGCGCTGATTCCCGTTGATATTTAAATAATACTCCATAGTAGCTCCGGGGACGGCATCCCTGCGCGCCCGAGAGGATTCGAACCTCCGACCTGTGGTTTAGGAAACCACCGCTCTATCCGACTGAGCTACGGGCGCTTCCAAAGTTAACTTATAACATAATAAAGCGTTCCGTGCAATATGGCATACTAGGTTAGCCGTAATGGATTATGGAAAATACTTCGTAGTCGCGGAGCTTATCCCGACCCGATAAGAAGTCTAGTTCGACCAAGAATACGAAAGCTTCCACCGTCGCATTACACGATTCCACGAGTCTCGCGGTGGCGAGAGCCGTACCGCCGGTAGCCAGGAGGTCGTCGCAAACCAGGACCCTGTCGCCGGCGTCGAACGCGTCAGCGTGCACTTCCACGGCGTCGGTGCCGTATTCCAGTTCGTACTCCTCGCGCCGGGTGTCGCAGGGCAATTTACCGGGTTTGCGGATGGGAACGAAGCCCGCGCCCAGAAGGTACGCTACGGGGGCGCCCAGGATAAACCCCCTGGCTTCTACCGACGCCACGTAGTCGACGCCGCGGTCGCGATACCTTTCGGCCAAGGCGTTTACGGCAAGTTTGAAAGCCTCCGGTTCGCGCAGCAACGTCGTAATGTCCTTAAATATGATTCCTTCTTTAGGCCAGTCGGGGACGTCCCGGATGTGGCTTTTAAGTCTTTCCTCGATCACCTGATGCTCCTTTCGGCCGGCACGACGTTATGGAACGTCACCGAACATATTATCACTCGAACCCCCCTCGGACTTGGCCATTTGCCGTAGTTTGTTCAACGCCTCTTTCTCTATTTGGCGCACGCGTTCGCGCGTTATCCCCAATTTCTCGCCGGTCTTTTTTAAGGTTAGCTGTTCGTGGCCGTCGAGGCCGAACCTCATCCGTAAGACGTCCTGCTCCCTTTTGCTAAGGCGCTTCATTAGTTCGGCCAGTCTACCGTACCGCACGAGCAGATAAGCCGTCGCGTACGGCGCTTCGGCTTTATCGTCCTCGACCTTTTCCAAAAGCGACCGCTCGGACCCGGGCAGTTCGGCGTCGAGTTTGTAGGTCCTGCGGGACGACAGGAGGATCCGTTCGACTTGTTCCCGCGAAATACCCATAACCGCCGCTACTTCGGCCGGCGCCGGTTCCCGCTCCAGCTCGTGAGCCAATCCCTGCAGGGTACGGAAATATTTCTTGGTAAGGTCGACGACGTGTACCGGCACCCTTATGGTCCTCCCCTGATTTATCAGCGCTCGGTTTATGGTTTGCCGAATCCACCACGTGGCGTAGGTGCTGAACCGACAGCCCTTGAGGTACGAGAACTTCTCCACCGCGCGGATAAGGCCGAGGTTCCCCTCCTCTATGAGGTCCAGGAAAAACATCCCTCTGCCGATGGACTGCTTCGCGACGTTTACTACGAGGCGCAGGTTGGAGACGATCATCTTGGCCCGGGCGTCGCCGTCGCCCTTCTCTATCTTCCGGGCCAGCTCGATTTCTTCCTCTTTAGTTAGAATGGGGATCTTGGAGATATCCAACAGGTACGCCCGCACGAGGTTGGCCTCGTACTCCTTCTCCGACTCGAGGTCGTCTATGACCTCGGAGATCTGGTCGGGCCCGAGGGCGTCTTCGTCTTCGGCCTCCGTCTCTTCGTCGAGGCGGTCCGGTTTTTCGGGGCTTTCGTCGGGGGGCGGTTTTTTTGCCACGTTATTCCTCAACGGCGAATCACGACGAGCCTGGAAGCGGCGACGTCAAGGCCGTTTTGAAGCCTTAAAATATATACCCGGCACGATACGCCGGCCGGGGGCGCGAATAGTCGTCCTGTAAACACGCGGCCTTGGCTGGATCAAAACTTAACGTCGAACGATGCGAATTCTCCCCTCGGCTCCTCGTCTATCCCGTCCACGCGACGGATGCGGCCGTAAGGCGGCCCTTGGCGGAGAACCCGTTCGAAACCCAATACCTCGTCGCGCGGCCCCTCGAGCACGGCTTCCAACGAGCCGTCGTACATATTCCGCACGTAGCCGGTCACTTTGAACACCGCCGATTCGCGAACGGCCCAATAACGGAACCCCACGCCCTGGACTACGCCCGAGAATAATAACCTGCGCCTGACGACGTCGGCGGAGAGCATCTTCGTTTACTTCAATAACGACGCGAGCTTGGCTACCGCGGCCTCCGCGTCCGGCGCCGGCCATACCCCCTCTATGCCGGGCCAGGTATTTATACCTACCACGGGTTTCCCGAGTTTTAAGGCCAGCGCTATTTCGGATAAAGTCCCGTAACGGCCGCCTACGGCTATTACGCCGGAGGCCGCGGCGACGAGTACCGTATTTCGCGCGTGGCCCAATCCTGTGGGGATTATTATATCTATGTAATCGTTGGCGGTCGCCGCGTCGTACGTCGGAAGGATGCCGACCGTCGTGCCCCCCGCTTCCCTGGCTCCTCTGCTCGCGGCTTCCATTACGCCCCCCAGGCCGCCGTTGATTACTATCCATCCGCGTTCGGCGGCTCGACGGCCGACTTCGTAGGCGGTCTCGGCGAGCCCCGGCTCGGCGGCCGCGTCGCCGATTACGCTAAGTTGGACGAGCATAAATTATCGGTTGCCGCGGCACCGGTAGGGCCGCGGCGACGGGAATTTGGGGGCGAGAGGATTTGAACCTCCGACCACCTGCCCCCCATACAGGTGCGCTACCGGACTGCGCTACGCCCCCGCGTCAGCCTATATAATATATAAAAACAACCCGCGCGGCAACCGAAAAATTCGCCCCACCGTCCCTTAAGACAACGGTCTTGCGCGGCAGGGATGCCTTTTGCGACCTACTCGCGTCGTTCGCTTCCGCGTGGGCCGTAAACAAAAGAGACTCCTCGCGGAGTCTCCTTAAACTTTTTCGGGGCGACTGGATTTGAACCAGCGACCCCCTAGTCCCGAACCAGGTGCGCTACCGGACTGCGCTACGCCCCGATAATCCGCGCCGGGCAATCGCCCGCCGCCTATTTATTATACTAAATCGGTACCGGATATGCAAGCGGTACCCCGTTCGGATGGCTACCGCTTGGCCCGTTTTTTGTCGCCGGCGGCGAGAAGGCCGAGCAATTTCTCGAGGTCTTTGCGGAGTTCGGCGACCATACCCCTGTCCTGGGCCGGCCGCCGGCGCGCGGCGGCGAGTTTCTTGCGGGCTCCGGCAATGGTATAGCCTTCTTCGTACAACAATTTCTTTATGGCCAATACCAAAAGGATGTCGGCCTTACGGTATGCGCGGCGGCCGTTGGACCGCTTCTCGGGCTTCAGCGTCGGGAACTCCGATTCCCAGTACCGGAGGATATGGCTTTTAAGGCCGGTGAGCGCCGAGACCTCGCCGATGGAGTAAAAAATCTTGTGGCGGTCGCTTAGAAAATCTTCGGCCATGACGTTACCCCCGGCGGCTTAAACCTCCACTTCCAGGGAGAAATCGAGCGCCGGCGCGGAATGGGTTAGCGCGCCTACGGAAATACGCGTCGCGCCCGTGCGGGCGTACGCCGCCACGTTCGACAACTTGACGCCACCCGAGACCTCTACGACGGCGCGGCCGTTTACGGCGATACAAGCGTCGCTCGCGGCGTCGGGGTCGAAGTTGTCGAGCATGATGACGTCGGCTCCGGCCGCTGCGGCTGCTTCCGCCTCCGCGATGGTTTCCACTTCGGCGTAAATCGGCACGCCGCGGCTTCGTTTCTCCTGCGCCCGCCTGATCGCCTCCGCGACGCCGCCGCATAACCTTTTATGGCTGTCCTTGACCATAATACCGTCGTAAAGGCCGAGGCGGTGGTTTTCGCCGCCTCCCGCCCGCACCGCGGCTTTCTCTAAGGAACGCAGGCCCGGCGTCGTCTTCCGCGTATCGAGTATCGTCACCGTTACGTTATCGGCGCGCGCGACGAACGCCGCCGTTAGCGTCGCGATGCCCGAGAGCCGTTGGATGAAGTTCAGCGCTACCCGTTCGCCGGCCAATATGGGGCCGGCGGGTCCTTGCAACCTCGCCACGGCCCGGCCCGCCGAGAATTTGCGGCCGTCCTCGAGCAGGGCGTTGAATATTACGCGGCGGTCAAGGGTACGGAAGACGCGGCGCGCGACGTCGATGCCGAACAGGACGCCGCTGTCGCGGGCGACGACCGCGGCTCGAGCCCGCTCCCCGCTGATGCCGAGCAGCGTCGTCGTAAGGTCGCCCGAGCCCACGTCTTCCTGAAGGGCCCGAGATACGACGTCATCCAAAGCAGATTCGGCCGGCACGGCCAACGCTCCTCAGTTCCCGCTTTCCCGCCCTATCTCCATCATGCGGTCTATCGCCCGTCGGGCGGGTTCGGCGATATCCGGCGGTATCGTTATCTCGTACTGCGTGTTCTTGAGCGCGTCGCGGACGCTCTCGAGTTTGGTCAACTTCATATTCGGGCAAACCGTTTCCTCGGCCACGGGCCAGAAATTTTTCTCGGGGCAACGTTTCTTGAGCGGGTACAACATCCCCTTCTCGGTCCCTATTATGAAGTCGGAGGCGTCCGACTCGGCGCAATATTTTAGCATGCCGCTCGTGGAACGCACGGCGTCGGCCAGCTCGATTACCTCCATCGGGCACTCCGGGTGCACGACGACTTTAGCGCCCGGGTGTTCTCCCTTGGCTTCCAGGACCATCTCCGCGGTGACGCGGGCGTGGGTGGGGCAACAACCCGGCCAGATTATCAAGTCCCGGCCTGTCATCTTGTGCACGTACGCGCCCAGGTGTTGGTCGGGGGTGAATATTATCTCGCGGTCCTCCGGGATGGAAGAAACCACTTTTACGGCATTAGCCGACGTGCAACAAATGTCGGTTACGGCTTTCGTCGCGGCGGTCGTGTTTACGTACGACACGACGACCGCGTCGGGGTGTTCCCCCTTAAGCGCTAAAACGTCCCCCGGCCGGACCATTTGCGCCATGGGGCAATTCGCATCTTGCTCCGGCAAGAGCACCGTTTTTTCCGGGTTGAGCAGCTTCGCCGTCTCGGCCATAAACCGAACGCCGCATAAGACGATGAGGTCGGCGTCGGTTTGGGCCGCGACCTGGGCCAGGCCCAAGGAATCGCCGACGAAGTCCCCTATGTCTTGCACTTCGGCGATCTGGTAGTTATGTACCAGGAAGGCGGCGTTTTCAGCCCGTTTCAACTGCGCCATCTCGGCGAGTACGTCGCTCTTGCGGTCGACGGCCGTGTCTACTTTCATAACGGCGTTATTCTCCCGGCGCCGTTTGGCAGAAAGCCTCCGCCAACGGGCGGTCGGCGTCCACTTTTAACCCGTGCGCCGTTTCGCCTCCGGTTACGAAATATATTTCGCGTAAGCCCGAACCGGCCAATATAGGGTATTTCGCTTTAAATTTTTTCCCTTTAATTTTAACGTCGTATTGGGAATTGCCGTCCGCTATCTTCAAGTTCCCCGCGCCGGTTAAAATCTCCCCCTCGACCTCGAGTACGTAAACCGAGGATTCATCGCGCGTTTGTTCCTCCGAGACGACGTCGAGGTCCGTTATCCCGGCGCTAAAGTCGAACGGCTTTTCGGGGTCGAATTCGGCCATAAAAAACCCCTTCATAGCGCCGTACTCGTTTGCCGGCCGGCGCGCGACGACCACTTTCCGCGGCCCGTCCGCGGTGCGAAACCATAGGTCGACGACTACCAAACCGTTTTCGGGTTCGAATATGTGCGTATCGACTTCGTCCAACCATACGCCGATAATGTCGTCGGTCTCTAGCGTCAAGGTTACTCGTAAGACGCCGGCGGTTTCCCGTTTAAGTTTAATTTTTTTAAATACGATGGAGCGTTTTGAAAAAACCTGGGTGCAGAAAAGCGTCCCCTCGTCGGAAACCACGCAGCCGATACCGGAGTGCGTAAAACGCCGGTCGAGGATGTTTTCCCGATGATATTCGCTCGCGAGCAGGAGTTCGGTGAGTTTGCGGCCTACCTCGTCCGCGTCGGCGGAAGGGGGCACGCTGTTCTCGGACGCCAGGTTCTCGGCGACCGAGATATCCGTCAAACCGGCGCCGTACACACGGTCCAAGGCATCCTTTAAACCGGGCGTCGGCGACTCGTGAGCGAAATAGTAGAGCCGCCTCATCTCGTCGGAATGCTGGCGGGCCGCGGCCGTCAAACCGTCGTCGAACGCAAGCGGGTGTAACCCCGCTTCTTCCCTGACGCGATTGACTTCTTTGAACATCGCTTCCTCGACTTCCGGTATCCCGTGGATTTCGGAAAACAGATCTCGCCGGAAGTCGGCGTCGTCCCCGGCGAACGACGCAGCAGCGGTCAAAGCCGGGACCGCGAACAGGCCGATAACGCGCCAATAAATCGTACGTTTCCCCACTTAAAGGATATTATCACGTAGTTATCATAAACGCAAGGAAAAAACTTGCGTTTCGTCCTATAAAATGTTAGAAATTATTGATGATTGCATCGGCTAAACCGCTGGTAGTCGGCCTCACCGGGGCCATCGGCGCCGGGAAGAGTACCGTCGCCGGGCTATTGTCGAAAAAGGGCGTCCCGGTTATTGACGCGGACGCGCTGGGCCGCGACGTTGTAAAGACGTCGGCCCGCGTAAGAGAAGGATTACGGGCCGCGTTCGGGCCTTCGGTATTCACCGCGCGAGGCGACGTCGACCGGGACGCTTTGGCTCGAGCGGCCTTCGCGTCCGAGGAAGCGGCGGCGCGACTGAACGCCGTCGTTCACCCGGCGTTGTGGGAACGTATAAGGCGCGAGTTGGCCGCCCATAAAAACGCCGACGTGGTTGTCATAGACGCCGCTCTTATAGTAGAATGGGGCTCGCCGTTACCCGTCGACTTAGTCGTAGTGGTCGACGCCCCCGAAGACGTTCGTAAGCGACGGTCGCGGGGCAAGTACGGCGAGGAGGATTTCTACGCGCGCCAACGCCGCCAATTCGACGAACGGCGCAAACTCTCCCGGGCGGACGTGGTCGTCGACAACTCCGGGTCGCCGGCGGAACTTGAGAAAAAAGTAGATATTTTGTATCGGGTTTTATTGGAAACCGCTCGTGGGAAGTCGCTCGAGCCTGGGCCGCTGGCTGTTTGAGAGGTTATGCCGTATCTAGTTAAAGTTGAAGGCCGCTTCGCCGCCGCGCACGCGATTCGCGGATACGACGGTTCGTGCGAGAGGATGCACGGCCATAACTTCACCGTAACGGCCGTCGCCGAAGCCGCGACGCTGGATGAGCTCGGGATAGCCGTAGATTTCAAAATAATGAGTAAGCACCTTAACGAGGTACTCGACGTTTTGGACCACCAGAACCTGAACGAGTTGCCCGCGTTCTCGAGCCGCAACGCCACCGCGGAAAACGTGGCGGCTTTCGTCTACGAGAGATTGGCGCCGAAGGTCGAAGCGCTGGGCGCGAAGTTACGCCGCGTCACGGTCGAGGAGTCGCCGAAATATGCCGCGTCGTTCGTCCCGGACCTATAACGCCGTAGTCCTCCTCTCCGGCGGCCTCGATTCCGCGCTCAACCTGGCGCTCGCCCGGCGCTACCGCGGGGCGGCGTTGGCGCTCACCTTCGATTACGGCCATCGCGCGGCGCGAGCGGAGGCCCGCGCGGCCCGGAAACTGTGCTCCTTCTACGGCGTCGATAGCCGCGTCGTTCCGTTACCTTGGTTCCGCGAGTTGCTCCCGCGCCGGCTGGCCCAAGCGGGCGCATCCCTCCCCTCTCGGCTTTCGGACGTGGATGCGGTTTGGGTGCCGAACAGGAACGGCGTCTTCGTGGCCGTAGGCGCGGCGTTTGCCGAAGCTCTCGGCGCGCCGGTGGTAGTGGTCGGCTTCAACGTCGACGAGGCGGCCTACTTCCCCGATAACTCGGCGGCGTTCGTGAAGGCCGCGAACGGCGCGCTTCGTTACTCCACAGCCGGCAAGGTTAAGCTCGTGTCGTACACGGCTTCGCTGGGAAAAGAGGCCATCGTGAAAAAAGCGGTTCGTCTCGGCGTACCGCTGAAATACGTATATCCTTGTTACGGCGAGGGCCCGCGGCCTTGCGGACGTTGCGCCTCCTGCCGGCGTACCGCGGCGGCGTTGGAAGCGGCGGGTTATCCCGAGCTACGCGCGGAGATATTCGGCGGCCCGTCGCGGCCGAAATGATTAACGGAAGTATTAACTTCGGGGCGATTTTGATATCGTCGACCGAGAGGACGACGTGGCGTCCGTAAAAACTTATTTCGAACGTACCGAGAGGCCTTACACCGAACTATACGGCCATTTCGCGCTGACGAACTTCGGCGTCGCGGGAGACGCCGTCGTCGCGTTCGTCGGGCCCTGCGACGTCCGGACGGAGAACCTCGTCGACCTCGAGGACGCGCGCGCCGGCGCGAGTATAGTCGCCGCGCGGATGTTGCATTTCGTCGTCGAACACTTCGGCCTGCCGCTGGCGGAAGCTATATGGCGGCAACGCCTGTTGGCCGCCATCGTCCTGGAGGAAGTGCGGCGGCGGGCGCCGCAAGCGCCGCTTCGGCGCGAAGGGGACGACGTCTACGCCGGCGACGGCAAGTTGACGGTCTCCATCGCCACGTCGTCGCCTACGTCGGCGATTATCCACTTCGGCGTCAACGTCGACGGCGCCGGCGCGCCGGTAGAGGTCGCCGACCTGAAGCGGCTTAACGTCGACGCCGAAGAGTTGGCGGCGGCCGTGATGTCCCGGTACGTCGACGAAGTGGACCGCTTCGTCGAAGCGCTAAGCAAAGTCAGGGGCGTATGCTGAAAGGATATATCGACGAAATATTCGTTAGCGTCCAGGGAGAAGGGCCGCTGGTCGGTACGCCGATGCTGTTCATTCGGTTCGGCGGGTGCCAGGCGGCGTGCGAGCACTGCGACACGCCCCGCGCGCGTACGCAGATGTCGCAATTCCCCATTCACGGCCCCAACGCCAGAGCCGTGGCCAACCCGGTGAAAGTCGTCGACCTTACTACCCACGCGGTGCCCCTTCTGCGGGGCCTACCTTTCCTCGCGATCACGGGCGGCGAGCCGCTCGAGCAACCCGGCTTCTTATCGCTCCTTTTGACGCGCCTTTCCAAGACGGGCAAACGCGTTTTGCTCGAAACCCGAGGGTACCATCACCGCGAGTTGGCGGAGGTAATACCGAGGGTCGACGTCGTCGCCGTGGACGTAAAGCTGCCGTCGTTCTCGGGGCGGCCCTTACCGGTCGCCGCGACCAGGGACTTCCTCAAGGTCGCCGGACAGAAGACGTGCTACGTGAAAGCGGTGGTGGGCCCGGATACGGGCGAGGGAGAGGTTATGGAAGCGGCCCGCCTCGTCGCGGACGTTAACGGCGACATCCCGTTCGTAATCCAACCCCGTAACGACGAGAAACCTCCTCCCCCGGGCGAGGCGGAGCGGCTGCTCGTGCTCACGGCCCAGCTCACGACGCTCCTTGCCGACGTCCGCCTTATACCGCAAATACATCGCGTACTGGGTTTAAGGTAAACGCAAACGAGTGGTTAAAAAGGCGCCCGTCGCCGGGCGCCTTTTGCGTAGTACGGTGCGACCTAAAGGTCCTTTAACATAACGTCGGCGTCTTCGCCGTCGAAGTAATAACGCGCCTGCCGCGCTACCTTTTTAAAACCGAATTTTTCGTAAAGGTTTACGGCGGCGCGATTGCTCGGCCGCACTTCTAAAACGACCCGGCGGCAGCCGCGACGGCCGGCTTCTTCGATCGCGTCCTTCACCATCGTCGCCCCGTATCCCCGCCGGCGTTCCCACGCCGCGACCGCGACGTTCAGCAGATGGGCCTCATCGGCGCAAATCCATAAATCGTAGTAGCCTGCCACCCGCCCCTCGAGCGATAAAATTTTAAACGTCGCCAAATCGTTCTCGATTTCGCCGTAGAGGGCGCGTTCGGGCCAGGGACAGGGAAACGCCGCTTTTTCGATGGCGCTTATCGCCGGCACGTCGCGCGGCTCGGCAAGCCTTAGCGTGGTTATCACACCTGCCCTCTTTTAAGGTAGTACGGCCGGAGGGTCGCGACGTCGTCGGGGCCGCGGCGTTCGAACGCCCGAGCGCCCAAACGACCCAATACCGCGGCGTCGGGCCAGACCTCGAGCCAACGGCCCGCGGGCCGCGCTCGACGGAGCCAGGCCGCCGGCGGCGACACCGGACCCGCGTATACGTCGTACGGTAAGGTCGCTAACGTAAGCTCGTCCCCTATGTCGGGGGCGAGGATTTCCTTCGGGTAAGGAGGCGCGCTGTCGTAGACGGCGTAAAAATAAAAACCGCCCCGCGCGTCCGACACCGTTACCACGGCGCCGTCGCCGGGCGCCGCGGATGCGACCGCCGCGAGCGAGGATATGGCCACGAGCGGAAGGCCGGTGACGAACGCCAAACCTTTGGCCGCGGCCATCCCGACCCTGAGGCCCGTAAACGACCCGGGCCCGCCGGCGGTTACTATCAAATCCGCTTCCGCCGCGGGCCAAGCTTCCTTCTCCAACTCCCGGAGCGCGGGCATCAAAACGCGCGATAAACGCCCCTCGGCGTCGATGCGGCGCGCCGCTTCGAAAGACGACGACGCGTCCACGAACGCCACCGAGGCGCGCGTGGTGGACGTTTCTAAAGCGACTACTCGCAAAATAGGCCCTCGAGCCGGCGCCGGAGCTTCGGCGCTACCGGCCCGTCCAACTCCAAACCTATCCGCCGGCGTTTCTTGTCGACGATTTCGAAATACAGTTTTATTAAAAGGGTGCCTTTACCCCAAAAGCGGGGCGGGAGGTGCGAGCTCCATTCCACGGCCACGATTCGTTTGTCGTCCAGGTAATCATCCCAGCCGAGGCCGGCGGCCTCCGTGGCGTCGAGCCGGTACAAGTCCGCGTGGACCAGCGGGCCGTACTCCCTCACGAGCGTGAAGGTCGGGCTCCGCGCCTCTTCCGTCGCCTTTAACCCGCGGGCCAAACCTTTCACGAACGTCGTTTTGCCCCCGCCCAGGTCGCCGTCCAATAGAAGGACGACGCCGGGCGGCAGCGTAACCGCGAGCCGTTCGGCGAGCGCCGCGGTCGCACGGGGGGAAGCGGTAACCACTTCTCGCACGGCGTCTACTTCCCCACCTCCCGCTGCAGCTTCAGGAGGTGCGACCGGAAAGGTTGGAACAGGTTGTCCTTCGCGGCTCTGTCGTAGTCGGGGTACGTCCAAGGCAGGGTCGCGAAGGCGCCGTCGCGATAGATGAGCTCGACGACGGCGTATATACCGCCGCGGAGGTAAACCGCTTGCGGCAGCGGTTTGGTAGTCGCGAGAACCAGTTGTAAAGCCGAGATGTATCCGGGGTCGAGGTTGACTCGTCTTTCGCCCGCTCGCCGCCATCGGTCTTCCAGCGCGACGCCGGCCAACTTGCAATCGGCGAGGGCGGACGCCGGGACAAGATGGGCGCCGGCGCACCAAAAACGTATAAGGCCGGGGCCCATTCCTTTCCGGTAGTAGTCCGTAAAGTCGAAAGGTATGCGGTCCGTCTCTCGCGCGGTCTCGAAGATTTCGTCGTTCGCGGCCCGGACGACGTCGTCGAGCGATACGCCGGCCGCTGCTATTACGCCTAAAACCGGAAGGACCGCGGGCTCTTTTCCCATATTGCATAAAAGGCGCGCCGTCCGACGCGCCCGAGCCGGCCGCGGGGACGCGGCGCCGACACTATATTATAAATTATATCACTTATTCGTTATAAGATAATTGAAGACTTGGATAGCTACCCGGCCGTGGCCATATTGCTTTCGCCAATCGAACGTGCTGAAAGCGACGAAGCCGCGGCCGTACGCGAAGCCGATGAGCAGCGGCGCGTTGCCCCGCGTGCCGGAGGAGGTCTCGACGTCGCCGCTGACGAAAACGGTACCGGTTGTATCGTCCGGTATGGCCCAATTGCCCAGGTCATACTTTAATCGCCACTTCGAAATCGTCGCGTACTTTCTTAAGTCGGCGTCGACGAAAACCCCATCCACGTCTTGCCCCGGTTTGCCTATCTCCGGGTCGGCCCGCCAAGTAACCTTCCCCGGCCACGCGGCTTTGAGGAACGGCCACGCTCGGTCGGACGTTATCAGTAGCCCTCCTTCTTCGACGAACGAGCGCAGGTTCGTTATAAAGGCCTCCTCCTGAGCCGGCGTCAGGTCGACGCCGCTGTTCAAGCAAAGTATGTCCGCGTCCCGCAGGGGGTTTTGGTTTCCGGCGAAGGCCTCCGCGCGTACGGTTTTATACAGGTAGCCGAGGTCGGCGAAGAGCGCTCCCATATCGTCGTAACGGCCCGGGACGTTAAAGAAGGTGCCGACTCGAGCCGGAGCCAGCAGCACTTCGACGTCGGCGGCTGAATAACCGTCGACGACGTCGACGTGGAAGCCGGTTTTTAAAAAGCCGTTCGGTGAGGTCACGTTGATGCGGTATAACCCGTCCGGGATACCCGCTATCGCGAAATAACCCGTCGCCGACGTAACGGTTTCGCCGTAGTAGCCCCCCGCCTTGAGGTCCGCAACGACCACTTCGGCGCGGTAGGCCGGCGTCCGACCGTTGGGGGCATAAATATTGGCCGCCACGCCTTCGACTTTACCTAGAAATAGGTTGCTGCGGCAAGCCAGCGCGGCCAGCAATAACGTAATATAGAGCGTCTTTTTTACCATTGGCATCGGAAAGCCGGTACTCCCATCTCGGCCAGCTCCCGGGCTAAAAACGCGCGAATCTCCGAAGCCGACGTCATCCGGACCGCCTGCTCGGCAACGTAGCGCGCGTCGACGTACCGGGCGGTTCTTAAGACTATTTTAATATCGGGAACCGAGGCCGGGCTCGCGCTGAACTCGTCGAAGGAAAGGCCCAGTAAAAGTATAGCCGCTTTGGGGTCGGCGATCATTTCGCCGCATACGCCCACCCATATGCGGTTGCGGTGGGCCGCGTCGGCGGTGGTTTTTATAAGTTTCAATACCGCGGGGTGAAAGGGCTCGTAAAGATAGGCGATCTTTTCGTTGCCCCGGTCGACCGCTAAGGTATATTGGATCAAGTCGTTAGTGCCCAAGCTGAAGAAGTCGCACTCCTGGGCCAATAGGTCGGCGTCGAGCGCCGCCGACGGGACTTCGACCATGATGCCCACTTCGAGCGCCTCGTCGACAAAACGCCCTTCCCGCTCCAGCTCGCGCCTGACGTCCGCGAGAATCTCTTTGGCGGCGCGCAACTCCCCCACGTCGGAGATCATGGGGAACATAACTTTTATTCTTCCGTACGCGGTAGCCCGTAAGATGGCGCGAAGTTGCGTCCGAAATATATCCTGGCGTTTCAAACAAAACCGTATCGCACGTAAGCCGAGGAAGGGGTTGAGCTCGCGCGCCACTTCCGGAAAGGATAAAAACTTATCGCCGCCGATGTCGATAGTCCTGATAATGCAGGAGTGGGGGAAGGAAGCCTCCGCCGCTCTCCGGTACGCTTCCAGCTGTTCTTCCTCGGAGGGGAGGTCGCTCCGGTGCAGGAACAAGAACTCCGTACGGTAAAGGCCGATGCCGTCGCAGCCGTGCCGTCGTACGGCTTCCAGTTCCGGCAAAAGCTCGATGTTTGCCGAAAGCTCTATCCGATACCCGTCGAGCGTCGTCGCGGGGAGCTCCGCCAGGCGGGCGCGACGTTTTTTTTCCTCCAGCAATTCGCGCGTTAGCTTCTCATACCCCGCCGTGACTTCGTCGCTCGGGCTTACGATAACGCGGCCGCTTATGCCGTCCACGACGAGGTTGTCTCCCGCGCGGACGTAGCCGACTACGCCGCTGGCGCCCACTACCGCCGGCACTTCCATACTACGAGCCATAATCGCGGTATGGGAAGTCCGGCTCCCCACTTCAGTCACGATCGCGCGGACTTTATCGCGCGGCAGCGCGGCCGCGTCCGAGGGCGGCAGGTCGTGAGTTACGAGTATCGAATTCTCGCCCAGGTCCTCGAACAAGCGGTAAGCCACGCCCAGGAGGTTCATTACGACGCGGTTGCCGACGTCGCGTAAATCCACGGCGCGTTCTCGGAAGTACGGGTCCTCCATAGCCTCAAAGACTCCCAACATATCGTCGAGCGCCGTTTTGAACGCGTACTCGGCCGATACCTCCTCTTCACGGATCTTTTCTCGGGCTTTCTCGGTCAACATCTCGTCGTCCAGGACTAACATATACGCGTCCAATATTTCGGCCCGTATCGACGTCTCGTGTTTCTTGACCTCGTCCCGCAGCGACGCGAACTCGTCGCGCGTAAAGGCGAGGGCCCGCGCCAGTCGCGCTTGCTCCGCTTCGACCTCGGCGGGGGATATCTTACGTTCCTCCACCGTAAGCTCGCGCGGAGCTACGACGAACGCTCTACCCAGCGCTACGCCGCCGCTTACCGGAATGCCCGAAAACTCTTTCACGTCAGTTCAGTCGAGGGTCCCGTTTTCCAAAAACGATTTGAGCTGTTCGCACGCCCGTTCTCCGTCCGGGCCGTCCGCCTCCAAGTAAACCGTTTCGCCCCGGGATATCGCCAACATCATGACTCCCATGATGGATTTACCGTCGACGCGTTCGCTGTTCTTCTCCAATATTATTTCGGCCTCAAACTTACGGGCCAGTTTTACGAACGACGCCGCGGGCCGCGCGTGCAAGCCGTACTTCTGCCGAACCGTTACCTTTTTCCGAGTCGCCGCCATATTACTTACGCCGTTATCGCTCCCACGACCGTCGCGGCCGCGGCGACGATGTACCAACATAACCCCGGCCTAATCCCCAAGCTCTGGACTATTACCGAAGCGAACACGGCTATCCCTACGGCCGCCGCGGCTCCGTAACCTCCTAAACCGGCATGTGCCACGCGCCATATTACGGCCACCGTGAATGCCCCCAGAAGAAACGACGCCGCGATTTTTACGCCCACGGCGAAACGAGGTAGGCGGAGCATTTTAAGATAACTCGTTACCCGGCGACCGAGCCTCAAACCCACGTGGAAGAGCTTTACCCTCGTCCAGAAGTGGAAGACGTTATATACGGCCAGCGCCGAAATCGCGCCGACGAAGGCGTAGCTCGGCAGAGCGCCGTAAAAAACGAGCGCCACCAAAGCCGCCGCCGGCATCAAGCCGGTCCAGAACAGGTCGTCGCCCAGCGCGCCCAACGCCCCCATCATAGCTTTCTTTATATGCGCGACCTCGCCGTCCACCCCTTCGCCGCCGCGCAGCTCGACGTGCGCTACTACGCCCAGGATACAATTCGCGAAGTACGGCTGCGTATTAAAAAAGGACAGGTGTCTTAGCACGGCCTCGCGCCGCTCTTCGGGCGTACGGTATAACTTCTTTATCACCGGCCATAACGCGAATAAAAAGCCCAACGACAACATACGCTCGAAGTTGTTCGTAGCCTGGATGAACAGCGAGCGTATCACCATCTCCGCGCGCATACGACGCGGTAACGAAACCTCGGCCGGTTGTTTTGTACGTCTCATATTACGAACGCGAATATGGCCGCGACGGCGGCCGCGACGGCCGCGCCGACGCCGAAGGCCGCTATGTTTCGGCCTTTCCAGTACACCTTCAACGCGGCTCCTATGCCCACGGCGGGCGAAACGGCAAACGCGAACGCCAAACCTCTATACCAGCTCGGCGTGAGGTGTTTTAGCGTCAACGTTAGTATTATCGAACCGACGAACGTCGCCGCGAGCAATAGAAAAAAGTCTTTCAGGAAAAAGTTAGCCACGCCCTTTACGACCGCGCCGCCGAGCGCGAGCGGCCTCCCGTCCAGCAGGTCGTTCTCGCTCCGGTGCAGGACCCCGACGTTACGGCTTTTTATCCAAAAGTCCAATCTACCGGCTAACACGCCGACCGGTATCGCGAGGCACGCCGCGGCTACCGCTCGAGCCGGCAAAGGCGCCGCCCCCGGCCCGGCTAAACCCACCGCGGCGATAGCCGTAATCGGCGCGCTCGGCGGAACGTACGCGCCGACGGGGATTTGACCCAACCATAAGAGTTGGAACGTCAAGGCTACCCAAACGCCCAATAACGGCTCGCCGACTATGTAGCCCACTAAGACGGCGCCTACCGCCGGTTGCGCCAACATGAATTGCCCCACGGCAATATTATCCAACCCCAAGAGAGCGCCGACGAATGCGACGCAAATCGCCCGTTCCGCGCACGCCAGTACGACGGACCCTTCCAACATACGCTCAGCTAACCTTCAGCGCGACGCTACTTTCGAGGCTGCTCACACCCGCGGGTAGCCGCCGCCAAAAGAAAAAAGATGAGCCTTGGTAAATTTTTTCGAGGCCGCACTCCGAGCGATTGACGGTATATATCGGCGCGTGCCAAAGCGCGTACGCGGGCTCGAACGCTATAACCATTTCCCATTCCGCGAGGCGGTCGGCGATTACGAACGCCTTATCGGCCCGAGCCCCGAAGACGTTATTACACCCATATATTTCCCGGCTTCTAACAAACGCGTGGTCAGGCGATTCGGATTTAATATTTAAAGTCAATTCTACGCCGAATATCGAGGTTTTGGGCAATTCCGTATTGATTACGTAGTTTAGCGTGAGACCCCGCTCGGCCAACGATATTGTTTTATCCAAGCCTAATATCCGGACGTCGCCGGCCTCTATCGCGCCGCCGACGCGCCATGCGCCGCCGTTTCGTACGGGTTTGCCCCACGAGAACGGAACGAACTCGCTCGCGCCCTCGGCCGCGTACGCCTCGGCATCCGTCTCGCCGTCGAATAGGCGTTCCAGAAACAGCCTTTTAAGATGGCGGTCGTAAACGAGATAACGTTCGAGGCCGGATTCCTTGGCGCCGCGCGGCGCATGTATCGTCTTCGCCCCGCCGGCGTCGTCGCACACGGTGGCCGCCAGGTCGTCGTGGTAAGGTTCGGGCCGCCTGGCCGGAACGTCGGTCAAGACGACCGGCGGTTCGCGGCGGGTGAACTCCACCGCCGCTAAACCCCGCGAACTAAGCACCGCCACGACGTTTTCGTTTTTCAAGATGATTTCAACGACGCCGTCGGCGTCCAAGTCGCCTACTTCTTCGCTCTCCAACGTCCCTAAACAGCGGTCGAGCATCGCTTCGGCGCGGACGAGCTCATTTTTAACGCCTCGCCGAATATGCGGCAGGTAGAAGCCGCCGAAGACGCCGTGCCAATAGGCGTCGTTAGCTTCCGCCCGCCACAAATGGCGTCGGACGCGCTCCGCTTCCGCGGCCGGCAACCGGTCGTTCTCTTCTACGCGCCGACTTACTTCCTGGACCCGCTTGTGGAAGAAATTTACTTCGGGGTACTTCTGGAAAAAGGAACGAAACCCGCTTCCCGTGACCAAATCGCCGTCGGCGCCGTCGGCCGCGAAGTCGGGCCCTAGTCGTTGGAGGCGTCGTTGTGTACCGGTCGGCAGCGCCCAGCGCGTCATCTCGCGGTACGACGTTGCCGGAAGGTACGCGGGGCCCGCGGCCGGTACGGCCGCGACGGCCTCACCCAACGTGGCCGCGCGGAGCCAATCGTTATGTTCCTCCAACGCCCCGAAGAAATCGTCCAACCAACCGTCTTCGTAACAGAGTTTATAAGTCCCCGGCCACTCGCCGAACTTTTCCCCGTCGTCGGCCAGGCACGCCATTTGGGCGCCCGTCTCGTATAGTTTTCGTAGGTAGCCCACGACCTCGTTTACGGGCGCGAACGGGACCATATACCGCAGCCGTTCCGAAATCGGGCACGTCGTTAACGTCGCTCCCTGGTGTTCGGCCAACCACGGGCGGTCGAGTCGGTCCGCGGCTATCCCGGCGGCGCGGAAGTGCCAATCGTCCAAGGCCGCGAAGCGCACGCCGACGTCGGCCAGTATCCGCGGGACGTGCGGTTCGTAAACTCGTTCGGCAAGCCACATTCCCCCGACCTCCGCGCCGAAAACTTTCTCCAATTTGTCGACGTACGCGACGATAGAACGTTTGACGTCGTGTTCGGGCGCGACCGGTGCGAGAGCCTCGTAATACGTACCGGCCAGTATTTCACATTGCCCCCTCGCGACCATTTCGCGAATCGACGCTACGGTATGCGCCGCCTCGGCCTCCATCCACTCCAGCAAGGCTCCGGATATGTGGAGCGAGAACTTGACGAGAGGATGGCGCTTCGCAGTTTGGAAAAAGGGTCCGTAGGCACGTTCGTGAACGCGCGCCACGACCTCCGGGAAGTTGCCGAACGGTTGATGGTCGTGGACGGCGAACGCGAAGACGAGCCGCTCGTCCCGCTCCCCGAGTCCCGCGTTTACCGCTGAAACCCGGCCGTTCATAGGTCGCGCGGCAGCTTCGAAATGACCTCTACCGGCCGGGCTTGGGGTACCATCTGGAAGTAAACCCGGACATTACGGGCCGCGAGTTCGCAAAGCGCCCGGCAGTCCTCTTCGTCGACCGATAAACCTTCCATGATTTGCCGTTTACCCGGGCCGAAGTGCATTCCGCCGACGTTTAACTTCTCGATTTTAACGTTCATATCCAGGAGGCGGAGGGCGTCGGCCGGCGTTTCGAAAAGTACGATGGCGGAGCGTTCGGCGAAAGCGTCGCCGTTGAGCTTCGCCGCCGCTTCCCGGGGCCGGAGTACTTCCACTTTGACGTCCGCCGGTGCGCCCATCTCCATCATCGTGCGCGCCAATTCGTCGTCCGCTACGCGGTCGCTGCATACGAGGATCGAATTAATTTTAAGATAACGCCCCCACCCCACGACGACCTGGCCGTGTATCAACCGGTCGTCCACCCTGTATAAAAGAACGCCCATTTTTTAGCGGACGGTCGACCTCGGTTAACGGAGTTTTTCGGCCAGTACGGCTCGAACGTCGACGATGGATTTCCTGCCGGCCTTAACCATTTTGGCTACTAAGTCCTTAAATTCGTAGAGGTCGCGGTCTATGGACGCTTCCAGAACCATGGGGAGGTTAACGCCCGTTATAACGGCGACTTGTCCCGGTTCGCTCTCGCTCACGAGCCGCGCTGCGACGTTCGAACAGGAGCCGCCGAACATATCGACCAATACGAGGATTTGTTGGGCGCCTCCGCGCTCGAGCTCTCGCCACGCCGTTTCGATCTCTCGCTTCAGGTCGTCGAGGTTCTGGTCGTTGCGCAGCCCCACCGCCCGGAGCAAGGGTACGCGCCCCATAATCATAGCCACCGAATTTATCAGCTCCTCGGCTAACGCGCCGTGGGCGACTATCATAATCCCGGTCATACTTTTCCTCTTTTGCGTAACTCGTAATCGGCCGCGATCTCGGCGCGTAATTTATCGTTGAAAACCCGGGCTGCGTCGAAGCCGTAACGTTTCAATAGATAGTCCAACGCCGCTACCTCCACGAGGGACGAAATGTTTTTGCCCGGTACCACCGGGATAACGATAAAGGGGGCCTCGACGCCGAGGATGTTGACGACTCGTCTGTCGAGCCCCGTGCGGTCGTACTCCTCCTTGGGGTTGAGCGGTTCAATTTTCACGACGAGTTCTACGTTTTTTGACGTGCGTACGGCCCGTATGCCGAACAGTTGCTTGACGTTCAGTACGCCCAGGCCGCGGATTTCGATGTGTTCCCGGATATTCTCCTTGGTGTCGCCGACGAGCTCCCCCGTTATGCGACGGCGGACGTGCACTACGTCGTCCGCTACGATGCGGTGGCCGCGGGCGATTAAATCCAGGGCGCATTCGCTTTTACCCACCCCGGCGGGCCCTAGAATAAGGACGCCGACGCCGTAGACGTCGAGCAGGTCGCCGTGAAAGGCCAAGCGGGGCGCGAACTTGTCGCGAAGGTAATCCGAGAGGAGCGCGATTACGTCGGTAGTCCGGCGCCGGGAGACGGCTACCGGTATACCCCTGTTACGCGCCGCTACCTTTAACGCCGGCGGCGGCCTTCTCCCGCGCGCCACGACGAAACACGGTAGGCCTTCGAACGAAGTGATTTTTTTAAAAATCTCGGAGCGCCGCTGTTCATTTAAACTAGCCAGGTACGAGAGCTCCGTCATACCGAGGACCTGAACCTGGCGGTACGAAAACCGGTCGAAGTAGCCCGTGATGGCCAAACCGGGCCGGTTGATTTCCGTACCGCGGACGTGCCGGTCGAAGCCGCCGTTATCTTCGAGGGAGGATAGCTTAAGGGTTTTCTCCGTCTCGATGAGCATTTCGCCGACCTTAACGCCGACGGGCGGCTTCGTGCCGCCCAGAGATAATTCCTCGACGTTGGCCGTTTCCTTTCGGCGTTTCGCCATCGGGGGATTAAACCTCTTCCTCTTTAATCACCGCCAGTACGTCATCCGACGTTTTCGCCTCCAAGAGCCTCTTGCGGACGGCTTCCTTCTTTAAGAAGCGCGAGAGCTTGGCCAGCGCCCGCAAGTGCTCGCTATCGGTGGGCGCGCACAGGAGGAAGAACAGGTGTACGGGTTTCTCGTCGAGCGCTTCGAAGTCGATGCCCTCCGAGGAGCGGGCGAATACGGCAACCAATTCTTTTACGATGTCGGGATGACCCTGGCGGGGGTGCGGTATCGCGGCGCCGTTCTCGAATCCGGTACTGCACAGGTTTTCCCGCTCCCGCACCGCTTTTAAGATCGCTAATTCGTCGCTTATTTTGCCGGTCCCGGCGGCGAGCGCGACGAGCTCGCGGAGGGCGCCGTCTTTATTCTGCGCCTCTATCTCCATTTTTATCCCGCTGGGGTCGACGAAATCCGATATCTTCACGGCGAAGCCACCTCACATATTTGCTCGCCCGAACGGCGGATTATCGGCACGGGTACCGGTGCTAAGGTTCTATCAGGCCGATATTGCCGTCGCGGCGATGGTAAATGACGTTTACCTCATCCGTCTCCGCGTTCTTGAAAACTAAAAAATCTCGACTCATAAGGTCCATTTCCATGACCGCTTCCTCCACGGTCATGGGTTTTACCGGTATTCTATCTACGCCGACTACGACGCGAGTGTCCTGTTCCCCGGCCATAGCGCGGTGGTCGTAAACCGTCATGACGGCTTCGTGGGTTTTTCCGGGACGCGCCGCTCGTCGGCTCTGGATCCTACTGCGGTATTTCCGTATCTGCTTTTCTATCTTGCTGCAGGCCATATCTATGGAGGAGTACATATCGGCGGTGTTGCCTTCGCCCCTGATCGTCAAATGGTCGGCTGCGATAGTAATCTCGGCGATATGATGGTACCTCTCGATCCTCAGCGTTACGACGGCGTCCTGGACATCTCTGAGCCTTTTGGTTATTTTGTTTATCTTTTTCTCGATATAATTTTTCATCGCGTCCGTAACGTCGACGCGCTTCCCGGTAATCTGTAACCCCACGTATGCTACCTCCGACTAGTAAGTAATATTAAGGCAGCGGAGCGTGAAAACCGACCCACCTCGCACGTAGTTTACCATAACCGCGGTGTTTTTTTCAAGAAGAGCCGGATTCCCCCCGGCCGTTTTTTACGCGGCGATAGATATTCCCGGCCCGGTACGAGGAGCGTACGTACGGGGCGCACGCCGCGGCCGAGAAACCCATGGCTCGCGCCGCCGCCTCCAGTTCCTTAAAACCCCGCGGGTCCCAGAACCGGGTTACCGCTAGTTGGTTCCTGGTCGGCCTGAAGTACTGCCCTATCGCTACTATCGAAACGCCGGCCGAACGCAAATCCCGCAAGACGGCGTACACCTCATCCTCTTCTTCGCCCAGGCCCACCAGTAAAGCCGATTTCGTCAATACGCCGGATTCCGCCGCCCACGCCAACACCTCGAGCGAACGCTTATATTCGGCTCCCGGCCGAACGCCGGGGTACAGGCGCGGTACGGTCTCGACGTTGTGGCCAAAAACCGCTATGGGCGCCGACGACACGAGGTCGACGGGTCGGCGCGCGCCGGCGAAGTCCGGGGCCAATACCTCGACGTCGGCGGAGGGCAACGCCGCGCGGATGGCTTCGACCGCCGCACGTATGTGTTCCGCCCCGCCGTCGGCCAGGTCGTCGCGGGTGGTAGACGTCACGACGACGTATTCCAGCTCGAGCGCGGCCGCGGCCCGGGCGACTTTTTCTGGCTCCCGCGCGTCGAGCGGCTTGGGCCCGGGCGACACCGAACAGAACCGGCAGTCGCGCGAACAGCCGGGCCCCATAAGCAAAAAAGCGGCAGTTCTGTCCTCCCCCATACAACGGCCGCGGTTCGGGCACCGGGCCTCTTCGCACACCGTATTCAGGTTCGCGACGGCGCGCCGCGCCGGCCCCCGGCCGACGCGTTCGGTTACGGGCCGCCTAAGCCACGCGGGAATGCGTTCGCTCTCGTGCGTATGCACAGCTTAAGGCTTGTGCGTGGCCAAGCCCTGCCAGTCCTCCAACGCTTCCGCGACCAACTCGGCGTACGTCGGGTGTACGGCTATGAATTCGCCCAGCTCGGCTACGGTCGCGTTGCACGCCATCGCCGCGGATACGATTTGGACGACTTCCGCGGCGCCGTGGCCAACGACGTGGGCGCCCAATATTTTTCCGTCCTCTTCCGCGGCCAGGACTTTAAAGAAGCCGTCGACGAAGCCGTCGGCGCGCGGGCGCCCGAGCGCGCGGTAGTCGGCCTTCCCCTCGCGCGCGGCGACGCCGCGTTCTCGGGCCTGGCTCGCGTTCAGGCCCACGCCGGCCGCCTCCGGCTCCGAGAAGACGGCCCAGGGTACGCGGTCGTAGTTCATCTCTTTGCGGCCGCCCAGCATGTTCTCCACCGCTACCAGGCCTTGCCGCGTCGCGACGTGCGCCAACATCGGGCCCCCGGCCGCGGCGTCGCCCGCCGCCCAAATACCTTCGGCCGTGGTCGCCATCGTGGGGGTCGTTTTAACGCGGCGACGTTCGCTCTCCACGCCCACCGGGCGGAGCTCCTCCTCTTCGATATTCCCCTGCCGCCCCACGGCGACCAGCGCCCGTTCCGCCTCGAGAACGCGCCCGTCGGCCAGATGGACGGCGACGCCGTCGCCGCGTTTTCCCAGGTTCTCTACCTTAGCGCCCACCATTACCCGGATGCCGGCACGTTTCAAAAGGCCGGCGAGGCGCCGCGCGACGTCCGCGTCGAGCCCCGGGAGCAGCTGCGACATCATCTCCACCACGGTTATTTCTGCGCCGCGACGCCGGCATATAGCGGCCCACTCGAGCCCTATGGCGCCGCCCCCTACGACGACGAGGCTTTTAAAATCCAGCGGCGAATCGACGAGGTCGTCGCTCTCCAGGACGAGCCGGTGGTCGACCGGCATCGCCGGAAGGGACAGCGTGACGGAACCGGGCGCGTACAATATCCCCTTCCGCGCTCTTAAAACCGTCTTCGCGTCGCCCTCGACGACGACCTCGCGGTTGCCCGCCAGGCGGCCCCGTCCCCGGACGAGCTCCACGCCTCGCCTTTGGAATAGGAATTCGATTCCGGCGACGAGCTCGCCGACCAACCTGTCCTTATCGGCGACGGCGTCGCTCCAGGAGCGAGTACCGGCGGCGCTGCGCCGGCAGTAAAACTTCGTCGGGATGCAACCGACGTTAAGGCAAGTCCCGCCCAGCCGGCCTTCCTCTATTAAAACGACGTCGGCGCCCAGGCGGGCGGCGCGTATCGCGGCCGGGTAGCCGGCGGGGCCGCCGCCCACGACGACTACGTCACACTCTCTTCTTTCTGCCATATTTGCCCGGGATTTTTAACCCTCGGCGGTACTTCGCGACCGTCCGCCTCGCGACGCGAACGCCGCTTTTGGATAGCTCCGCGGACAGTTCTTCGTCCGATAGGGGTGCGTTCTTGTCCTCGTCTTCGATAATATCTTCCAGCACGGCTTTAGCGCGTTCTACCGATACCGAGCCCTCGGCCGCCGAAACGCGTCCGGTGAAGAAGTACTTCAAGAGGTAAACGCCCGGGGGCGTATCGGCCACTTTTCGGGCGACGGCGCGGGAAACGGTGGAGACGTGGAAACCGACTTGCTCCGCGACCTCTTCCATCGTAAGGGGTTTCAGGCCGGGTTCGCCGATGAGCAGGAACTCGCGTTGGCGTTCGAATATGGCGGCTACCACCCGCTCGAGCGTACGCCGCCGTTGGTGCAGCGCGCGTATGAACGACGCCGCGGCCGTCAAACGGTTCTTCAAAAAGCGAACGGTTTCCTGGTCCGGGTCGCCGTCGCCCGCCAGCAACGCGCGGTAGCGCGGGCTTATATACAACCGGCCTACCCTGTCGTCCATTAGCGTAATTTCGACGTTTCCGGCCACGAGCTCGAGGCGAACGTCGGGGATTAGCGACGGGTTCGTTTCGCCGCCGAAAGCCCTGCCCGGGCGAGGCTCGAGGCTCGTGATGAAATCTATGGCCTCTTCGACTTCGGCCGGCGATACTTTGAGTCTCGCGGCAAGCTTCGCCGGCGAATCGGTCACGGTTCGGTCTAAATACTTGTCTATTATCACCCCCGCGAGCGGCGGTGCCGCTTCGCCGGCCTCTTCGTACTGCAGAAACAGCGCTTCTCTAAGGTCGCGCGCACCCACGCCCCGGGGCTCGAGCTTTTGGACGATTTCGGTCAGGACCCGTTCCGCGCTGCTCGCCTTAACGCCTATTTCTTCAGCGATGGAGGCGATGGGCACCCTTAAATATCCGTCGCGGTCGAGCGCGGAGATAATGTACGCCGCCGCTTCGAAATCGGAGTCGCTCACGCCCGATACTTCGAGCTGACGGACGAGATTCTCCGCCAGCGTAACGGGGGGCTCCGCGGCCGCCGCGAATTGGTCGAACTCTTCCTCTCTCTCGTTAAAATAATCGTCGCGCGACGCGTTCTCGAAGTAATCCTGCCAGTCGATATTCTCCACGCGCTCGCTGAGCGACGGCCGCGGCCTCTCGGCGGCGTAAAGGCCCGGTTCCCACTCTAAAACGGGGTTGGCCTCCAATTCTTCTTCGATAGCGCCCTCGACTTCCAGGTTGTTCAACGTGAGGAGGCGAAGCGACTGCTGGAGCCGCTGCGATATGATTTGGCGTTGTTCCAGTCTTTGGGTGATTTTCATATCGACCGCTTAGCGTCGGCGCCGCTACATACGGAATTTCTCGCCCAAATAAATTTTACGCGCGTCGGGGTCGTTGATAAGCTTTTCGGCGTCGCCCGAAATTAGTATCTGGCCTTCGAACATTATGTAGGCGCGGTGGGTTATCTCGAGGGTTTCGCGGACGTTGTGGTCCGTAATGAGAATTCCCAGGCCGGCCTTCTGCAGCTGTAAAACGATGTTCTGGATATCCTCCACCGCGAGGGGGTCGATGCCGGCGAACGGTTCGTCCAACAAGAGGTACAGCGGTTCCGACGCGAGCGCACGCGCTATTTCAACGCGCCGGCGCTCGCCCCCCGACAGCGTATAGGCTTTCGCCTTCAGTAGGTGGTCCACCCCCATCACCTCGAGCAGCTCCCGGGCCCGGCTGCGGCGCTGACGCGAATTCCCGCCCATAACCTCGAGTATGGCCAGTATGTTCTCCTCGACGCTCAGTTTTCTAAAGATCGAAGGCTCTTGGGACAAATAACCTACGCCCCGCCGCGCGCGTTTGTACATCGGCAGCCTGGTCAATTCCTTCGAGCCCAGGAATATCCTTCCGGCGTTGGGTTTAATTAGGCCGACGATAATATAAAAAGTGGTCGTCTTTCCGGCGCCGTTCGGACCCAGCAGGCCCACTATTTCCCCCGGTTTAACGTCGATGGATACGTGGTCCACGACGCGCCGCCCCGAATAGACCTTAATCAGGTCCTCGGTCCTTAGAGCGGCGTCGGCCTTTTTGGCTTCGGCCGTCCGAGACGGCGAGATGACTTTCCTGACCGCCTCTTCCGACGCGACTTTAACCACCGGAGCCCTCACTTTCTTTAGCGGCCGGCGTTTCTTCGGTAAAATAGGAACCGCGCGCGCGGCCTAAAACGACGATGCGACGCACCTCCCGCGCCGAAACGAAAACTGAAATGCGGTCGCCCGCCGTCTGGGTTACGCCGCTCCTGCCCTCGGCTTTGGCCGGACGGTATACGCCTTCCGCGTTGCCCTCCACGATAATTTTTTTAACGTCGCCTTCGTTCATCATCACCCGGATTAAGTCGCCCGCGGCGTCCACCTGTTCGCCGGTCTCCCGGCCGAATTCGTCGAAGGGCCAATAGTGCCCCTCGGCGTCGCCGACGATGTCCACCTGCTCGAGGACGCCGTCTGCGAAGAAACCTTCCATATTGCGGCCGGAGGCTTCGACGCGGCCCGAAGGAGGTTCCTCACCTTCGTCGCCGGCGCCCGCCTCAGCCTCTCCTGCGGCGATTTCGCCGGAGCCGGCTTCCCCTTCGGCCTCCGAGGCGGCGGGCGGTGCTTCTTCGCCGGGTTCGCCGAGAGCCTCGGCCGGTTCGGGCGTAAAGCTTTCTCCCTGTTCCTCTTCCCCCGGGGTAGCCCCTTCCTCCTCTTCCTCTTCGCTTCGGGAGAAATATAGAATGCGGGCGGACCCTTCGGCGACGGCGCGCCGCAACTTCTCCTCTTCGAGGAATAGCGTAATGACGTCGCCGGCGAGGCGGCTATCGCCCTGGTTTACTACAGGCTTGCCGCTCAACTCTATCTTATCCTCTTTACCGAAATGCTTTAACTTCTGGCCGTAACCTTCGACGTCCTCAGAAACGATTTTAACGTCGCTGGCGGCTTCGCCGTAATCCTGGTCCATCCACATCCGCATTATATCGGCCGTTATCGTTATAGGCCGGTCCCGCTCGAGGATAAGCCGAGGGCTCTTCGTGGCTACCGAGAGTTTCTCGCCGCGGTGGTACTCGGCGTACCCGGAAGTCAATGTATAATTCTGCGTGTTGTCTTTTACCTTAACGTTGCCGAGCAGGGTCGCGAGCTTTTCCGCTTCGTACGAATACGCCTCGTCGCAAGTTATGATGGTATTGCCGTGCACGATTACGACGTGGCCTATGCCGTGCAATACCTGGTTTCCGGCCGAGTAGTACCCTTCGGTAACGTCCGCTTCGACGTGGTAGGGTTTCGCTGCGCCCTCTGCCTCGGCTCGAGCCGGCTCCGCGTTTTCCGTCGGCACAATACCGTCCGTATCTTTCTCGTCACAAAGGCCGGCGTACGGGCTCATTACGAGTAACCAGCCGAGAGATAATAATATACTTGATATGGTCTTATTTAACTTACTCATTATATTGGCCGTATATAGATAGTATTGCGATAAACGGACGCCGTCCCCCGTCGGGCGCGGGCGGTACCGCCCTTTTTTAGGCCCCTCTGTCGTAGGCGATATCAAAAGCACCGCCGCGCCGTTTTATGGCACGAATTTCGATTTCGCCGTCATCGTAAATTACGTCAGTATATCCCCTTATGTACGCTTCCCAGAGTACGCGCGTTGCAGGGTCGTAATGGCTCCAGAAGTAACTTTCGGCGAACCGCCCGGTAAAAATGTGCGTAGCTCCCAGCTCGTCGACGTAGTCCGCGACTTCCGAAGGCGTATCCAGCGTTGCTACGTGGATCAACGTTTCGGACGCCTCGAAAAACGAGTCGTATATAGCCTTCCTTTCCAAGTATAGCAAATGGTCGTTAAAAATCATCAAAATTACGGCGTCCTCGGGTAAGTTTTCGTTCACGAATATGTCGGCGGGGTATACAGGGACCGTTCGTAATAAATAACTGTCGACGTTGCGGCTCATGATATATTTCAACGCGTCAGGGACATAGTAACAGACCCCAAGCGCCGTGACGGCGTACCCGAAGGCGATTACCGAGGCTATTAAAATAAACGTCAACGCGGTACGCGCCACGCGTTTAAATGGCGCCGTTATATGCGCGAAAACCCCCGCGGTTAAAATCGCGGACGTCGCGAAGGCCGCGCTTAAAAACCTTAATTGCTGAGATGCCAAAAATGCCCACGCGACGAAGTAGAGTGTCGTGTACGTTATTAATCGCCACCGCCGGAACCAAATTAAAGATAGCAATAAACCTACAAGGCTGAAGGGCAACATAAAGCCGTCGAACTTTTCGTAGCCGGTGTCAGCTTCGAAGGATACACGGTACGGCAAAAGTACGTAATCTATGGGGTCCCGCCCCATTCCTATCGATTTTTGCCACACCAAGACTTTTTCCGCGGCTACGGGCGATAAGTCGCGGCCGCCGAAAATGTTGTAAAGCGATGGGAATACAGGGTTTCCCCGCTCCACGAACGCTTTCCCCAACCACGGTACTACCGTAATAAAGGCTACGGCGAGAAAGGTTATTACGTGCCGGAGGTAAACGCGACGACGTAATAGGTCGGTTACGAAAATGGGAACCAGCCCGATCAACGCATACACGCCGGTATATTTTACGCCCAACGCGGCGCCCAAAAGGACGCCCGCGAGCGCCGCGTCGCCATAATTTCTGAACCCTCGCAGGTAAATAAAGAGCGCCATTAACGCGAAAGCGCCCAAGATCATATCCACGTACGCCGAGGGGAAATACACTAAAAAAGCGGGGGTAATAAAGAGGAAGGCGGCCGCGGCCGTGGCCCATAGGTTGTCCATATAACGGCGGGCCAACCTCCAGGTCGCGACGGCCATAAGGCCGTTAATCAAGGGCGCCACCGCGGCGGCGCAGCCTACGCCGTTCCACAGGTAAGCCCACGTGAACATCATCTCCGCGCCCAGCGGCATAGACGAGTACGCCAGCCGCGGCAGGTATACGAAGCCGTGAGCTTCCGCGTAAACTTTCGGGAGGTAGATGTGGTAGACGAGGGAGTCCCACTCGAACGGCGGCAGGCCGACGCGTATAAGGGCTGCGGCGACAAGCGGCGCGACGGCGGCCGCGACGAGGAGCGGCCCGGGCGTCAACGACGTTAAACGCTCTTTGAAAAAGCCGCCGAACTCGTTGCTGTAACGCCACAGCAGCGGGGCGGATAAGCCCAACAAAAGCAGCACCGCGGCGCGTACTACCCACGGGTACAATAAGTGGACCGCAGCTAAGGCAAAAGCGGCCAGGCCGAATATTATGAAACCGAGCGCGAGCTGGATTTCCCAATACGGTTTTCGTTGGCGGAAGACGGACCGGTAGACAAGCCGACCCACGAAATACGCCGCCCAGGCAAGCGCGAAGAATAGAAAAACGTGCGCGATTTCATTCCCGAATATCGTTAGTATCTCCCGGCGGGCCGGGTGATAATAAAAAAACGCGACCAACGACGCCGACACGCTCGCGGTAGCGACGACCGCCGCAGCGATAGCTTGTAATTTCCGCGACATCACTTCTCCTGGAATTCCGCCGTTATTATTAAAAACTTGCGTCAGCGTTAAGATTATAGCGACTACGTAGACCTATATCAAGCTCCTTCAGCGCGGCGCGGCCCGCTTACGGCGAAGCGGGCGGGTCTTAAGTTTATAATGTCGCGGCCGCGGCGCACATCCCGCGGCCCTTCTCGACTCGGAACGCCGCGTCTCACCCGCGGCGCTCGAGCGCGCGTATCTCGTAATAACCGTCGTCGTATATGGCCGTCGTGTACTGCGCCAGGTACGCTTCCCACAGGCGCCGCGTCGACCGCTCGTAATAATTCCAAAAGAACGCCGCGCCGACGCGATAGGTCATAACGTGCGTCGCGCCGAGGCCCTCGACGTACGACGCCACTTCGGCCGGGCTCCGTAGTTTTTGGATATCGTACACCGTCGCCGACGCGTCCAAGAAGGAGTCGTACACCGCGGGGCGCTCGAGGTACAGAAGGCAGTTGTCGAACAACATCAGTACGACGGCGTCCTGGGGCAACTCGTCGTTGACGAATTCGTCGGCCTTGTAGCAGGGCGCTTTTTCGCGTGCGTACGCGTCGGCGCCGCCCTTCTCGTAATACCGCAAACCCTCCAGCCCCGCCAGGATGTTCGGTACGTTAAGTAAATAGCCCAACGTCAATAGCAGGCCGACCGCGGCGAAGCGGCTTACGGCGCGCGCCGAACCCGCGAAGGCGTCGGCCGCGGCGGCGAAGACGCCGGCCGTCAACGCCGCGAGCGTCGCGTACGCCGCGCTTAAAAAGCGAAGCTGTTGCGACATAAAAGCCCACGCGGCGAAATAGAGGACCGTAAACGTAAGCAGCCGCCAACGCCGGAACCAGACCAGCGCGAACGGTACGACGAGGAAGCTAAAGGGCCATAAGCTGCCGGCGAAGCGGCCGTAGCCGCTGCCGCCGAGGACCGAAACGCGGTACGGGAGGAGTAGATAATCCACTACGCCGCGCCCCATGCCGATACGCCGCAGCGCCGGTAGGAGCCCGGCCGCCGCCTCAGGCGACAGGTCGCGGCCGCCGAAGACGCCGTACAAGGCCGGGAAAACCGGGTTGCCCCGCTCGACGAAAGCTTTGACGAGCCACGGCGCGAAGACGGCGAAAGCCGTTATTAGGAACGCCGCCGCGTAGCGCAGCGGGACCTTTCGTTTGATAGCGTCCACGGCGATTATGGGTAGAAACGCGATCAGCGCGTACGCCGCGGTATACTTTACGGCCACCGCCGCCCCCAACAACACACCCGCCAAGGCCGCGTCGGCGTAACGCCGGAAGCCGTTCACATAGACGACCAACGCCATCACGGCGAAAGCGCCCACGACGAAATCCACGTACGACGAGCCGACCGCGGTCGCGAAGCTGGGCGTGAAGAGCAGCAGGGCCGCGGCCGCGACGGCCCAAAGGTCGTCGAGGTAGCGGCGCGCCAGCCGCCACGTCGCGATCACCATTAGGATATTCAGGAGCGGCGCGACGGCGGCCGCGGCGCCCAGGCCGTCCCATAAGTACGCCCACGTAAACATCATCTCCGCGCCGAGGGGCATCGACGCGTACACTAAGTGAGGTAAGTAGACGAAGCCGTGGCCCTCCGCGAAGACCTTGGGTATATACAGATGATAGACTAAAACGTCCCACTCGACGGGCGGTAAACCGGTTCGTATCAGGAGCACGAGGGCGAACGGTACGGAGGCGACGACCACCGCGACGACGCCCGCCGACGCGCGGTTCCACTTTTCGCGCACCGCCGCCGGTGCTTCGCGGACGCAGCGCCACCACAACGGCGCCGACAGCGCGATTACTAGTAATACCGCGCCCCGGACGAGCCACGGGTAAAGGAGGCGGGTCGCCGCTAATAAGAACGCGGCCGCGCCGAAGACGACGAAGCCCAGCGCTACGTCTATCTCCCCATAAGTAGAGTTCCGGCGGAATACGTATCTCGACGCCACCCTACCTACGAAGTACGCCGACCACGCCAGCGCGGCGAACAGAACGAGGTGCGCGCCGTGGGTAAGCAGCGCGACGAACCCTTCGCGGTGACCCGTTTGGTAATAGAAGAAGGCGAAGGCCGCGGCAAGCGAGCCGCCGCCGATAACCGCTACGGTCAGGACGCCGCGTAGTCTGTACGCGGCGCGCGAGGGTGCCGCGGCCATTACCGCAACACCCCCAGTATTAGCGGCCGGGGTACCGGCTTTTCGCCGACGTCGAACGCGACCCGGGCGTAATCGAGCGCCCGACTTAATCGCTCGTCGTCGTCGTAGTGGAGCGTCATCAACTCGTCGCCGGCCGCTACCGGCTCCCCCTCCTTCTTGTGGAGTACGACGCCGGCGGCCGGGTCGACGACGTCTTCTTTGGCCTGTCGGCCCGCCCCCAACGCGTTGGCCGCCCGGGCGACGGTAAAGGCGTCCAGCCGCGATACGTACCCCCCGCGCTCGGCTTTGATAGGGGTCGTTTTCGTCGCCTCCGGCAATCGCGTCCACCATTCCTCAACGGCGCCCTGGGCCCGGGCCATCTCGTCGAGCTTCGCGAAAGCTTCCCCACTCTCAAGGGTCGCGTCCAAACGGCGCCGCGCTTCTTCGGGGCCGGCGACGCCCGCCACGACCAGCATCTCCGCGGCGACGGCGGCCGAGACCTCGAGCAGGTCGTCGGGGCCTTGGCCGCGCAAGGTCGCGACCGCTTCCGCGACTTCGAGCGCGCTGCCGACGGCGTACCCTAACGGCTGGTCCATAGCGGTAATCACGGCGACCGCTCTGCGGCGGGATGCCCGGGCCGCGGCTACCAAGCTGCGGCCGAGCTTGCGGGCGTAATCCTCGTCTTTGGCGAAAGCTCCCCTCCCGGCTTTGACGTCGAATACGAAAGCGGGCGCGCCGCCGGCGAGTTTCTTACTCAATATGCTGGAGACTATTAAGGGCAACGCCTCCACCGTAGCCGTAGCGTCCCGGAGCGCGTAGATAATTTTATCCGCAGGCGCTATAGCCTGCGCTTCGGCCACGGCGCACCCGACGCGGTCGGCCTGCTCTTTCAACTCCTCGGCGCCGAGCGATAGGTTTATGCCGGGGATGGCTTCCAGTTTGTCGACGGTGCCGCCGGTATGCCCCAGGCCGCGGCCCGACAACTTGGCTATCCGCGCGCCGCACGCCGCCGCCCAGGGCACGGCGACGAGCGTTACCGTATCCCCCACGCCCCCGGTGGAATGTTTGTCGACGTACGGCCCCTCGCCGAGTACCAGCTGTTCGCCCGAAGCGGCCATGGCCGCCGTCAACGCCGCCGTTTCTTCGGTCGTCATCCCCCGGAAATATACGGCCATAAGGAGCGCCGAAACCTGGTAGTCGGGGAGTTCGCGGGCGACGAGCGCGGCGACGAAACGCCGCCAATCGTCGTCGGCGATGACGTCGCCGTCCCTTTTGCGGGTTATTAAATCCCTAAACCAATAGCTCGCGCCGGCCATTATTTTAAAAGCCGCCCGCCGGCGGCTATTTGCCTTGAAGCGTAACGTTTAAGATGCGATTGCCTCATAGGCTGCCATAACGGCGGCCGTAACGTAGTCGACGCAATACTTGTCGCGGATATTCAAGCTGCGGTAGGTTTCGCGCCCTTCCGGTTCGTTCAGGTCGACGTTAATCAATTCCCGGCACAGGATGGTGCCGAAGCGCTCGCGGAAGTCCTCGACTACGCGCGCGGCACGTTCGTAGGACCGTTCTTTCGCCTCGTCGCCCTCGCCCTCGCGCCTCCCGTGCCGCAAGCCGACCGCGATCAACGCTCCGGCGAGAGCACCGCATATTTCGCCCCGCCGGCCCAGGCCCCCGCCGAAGCAAGTTGCTACGCGAGGTAGACACGCTTCGCCGTTGCCGAAATAACCGCTCACCGCGGTCGCCACCGCTTCGGCTCAATTGTAACCTTCGCAAAAAAGGCCGACGGCGGTCCTGGCGAGCGCGTCGGCATCCTCTATCTCCCGTCCCGCCCTTTTACTTCCGTGTGCGCTGCGGACCAATCGGGCGACTCCTTAACGCTAATCTTCGTCGGTATCTTCGTCCGGGTCGCCGAGGTGGAACCTCAACCAGCGTTCCTCGCCCCAAGCTTTTAATTGATTGGAGTAAATCTTGGGGTGGCCGCCGAACTCGATGTTATTTTGCGCATACTTGGTGCAATCGTTTATTTCGGCACACTGCGCGCAATAACGGTAACCCCGTCCGTCGAGGCAAGCGATTATCTTACACTGGGCGTTATAACAAGTTTCGGCCGGGCCCTGGCACCCGGCGCAATTAATCCGTTCGGCCTCGACCCCCATTTCGCGGGCGAGTTCGACGATGGCCTGGCGGTCGTCGGCGTGCGCGGCGATATAAATCCGACATTCGCCGCAAAATTTACCGCATCGGCCTATCAGTTTGCGGTTCATAGGCTACCTCAACGGTCAAGGATATCTAAAAGGTCAGGCGCGATTACCGCGGCCGCAACTTTCAACGCCGCCGATCCTACTATGCCCGCCGCGACGAACGGGTCGGGCATAGAGACCTCCGCCGGGAGCTCGCCGAACGTTTCGGCGAACAGGCGTTCGCCGCCGGCGATCTCGGCGCGTGCATCTTCGCCGCCCGCGAGGGCCTGACGGCACAGCTCCATATTCTCTTCCAGGTTGGCTGCCATCGCCGCGTCGTCTTCGCGGGCGGCACTCGCGAGTAATGCTTGTTCGGCCGCCCGCAGCAGTACCGGTATATACGACCCGGCCCACATGTACGCGTACCCCAAAAGCTTCCACGAGCGAGGGTTATCGGGACGCCGGTTAACTTCACCGACGTAAAGCTCAATTTGCTCCCAAACGGTAAGCCGGCAGTTGAGCTCCCGCAACGAGTCGTCGCCGGACGTGCGGCGCGGCGGGCCGCCGGTTTCGTCCCAATAAAGGCGACACCGCTCGAGCGCCGCGGCGGCGTCCCCCGCCTCGAGTAAGTCGACGATATCTTTCCGGACGCTGGCATCCATGTTAGCGTTAATTGTCCGCCTCGATACTTCCCTCTTCGACGAGAAAACGTTTTAGCGCCTCGATTACGTCGGCGTCGAATTGCGTGCCGGCGCCGTCGCTGATAAGCTCTACGGCTTGGGTTACGCCTATGGGGCCGCGGTAGTGGCGTCGGGACGTCATAGCGTCGAAGACGTCGGCGACGGCGATGACCTTACCGCCGGGCGATATGTCTTCGCCGCACAGCCCTTTGGGATAACCGGAACCGTCGAGGCGTTCGTGGTGGTGGGCGGCCACCGCCGGGACGTCGCGCAGGCGCTCCTCGAAATGGATGCGCGCCAGTATCTGCTGCGTGTGGAGAACGTGTTTTTTAATAACCTCGTACTCCGCGGGCGTCAGCGCCGTCGGTTTGCGTAATATGTGGTCGGGGACGCCGATTTTCCCGTAATCGTGCAGTAGCGCGGCGTAACGAATCACCTCTACGTCTGCGGCCGGCAAGCCCAGTTTTTGGGCCGCGCCGACGGCGTACCGCATGACGCTGCGGCTGTGGCCGGCGGTGAGCGGGTCCCGGGATTCGATGGTCTCGGCGAGGGTATCGACCAGGCTGTCGAACATTCGTTTGCGGGCTTCCAAGAGGCGGGCGTTTTGGATGTAGATGGCGGCCTGCGACGCGATGGCCTGGAGGAACTTCACGTCGTCTTCCGTGAAGCTGCCGTGGGCCCGGTTGAGGCATTGGAAGACCCCCAACCGGTCGCCCTGGGCGTCGTCCATCGGAACGCAGAGTATATTCCTCGTAGTATACCCCGTTTTGCGGTCGACGTCTTTGTTCCACCGGGGGTCGTCCGTAACGTCGGAGACGACGGCCGGTTCGCCCCGCGCCACAACCCACCCGGCGATGCCGGCGTCTTCGGGAATGCGGATCTCCCGCAGCTCGCCCTCGGCGACGACGGTCCAAAGCTCGCGGCGTTCGCGGTCGTGTAAAAACACCGACGTGCGTTCCACGCCTATGGCCTCCGAAGTCCTGCGGGCCACGACCGCCAACAGCGTCGAGAGCTCTACCTCCTTGGATAACGAGCGGGAGATATCTACCAGCGAGCGGAGACGCTTCTCCGCCAACTCCAAATGCGGCGCGGCCGCGTCGTTATTCCGCTTCGGCATACGACACTTCGGTGGGCGACAGGAAACGGCTTAGGACACGCCGTACGCCCAAATCCACCAACTTTGAGTCGTGTTTTTTGAGCAACATAGCCGCGAGCGGTTGCAGGTCCTGTATGAGCGCGGCTTGACGGGGCCGGCTGAGGATTTTCGCCGTCAGGGAAAGCTCGTACCGGAACAACTCGAACAGGGATGCGGCCAGCTCTTCGTCGCGCGTCTCGGGGTCTTCCAATATTAGGTTCTTCAAGACGCAGCGTTTGCCGAGGACGCCCTGGGGCAACTGCCAGCAACCTTTCAGACGCGCCAGGGCGTCGCATTTCGCCGCCGCAGCTTCGCTTAACTTACGGACGGCTTCCTCCCCCGCCTCTTCCGACACCGGGAATATAACCTGTGCGAAGAGCTCGTTGTATATCTCGAGCAAGGCCGCGGCGCCCGAGGTCTCCGCGGCCGACAATGTTATCTCCCTGTTTTTGACGCCCGCGGGACGCACGAGTCCGCCTTCCAGCAAGCGGCACGCTACCGAGCAGGTTTCGATATCGGAGAGGTTACTGACGGCCGCGACGTCGACGACCGACCGGCGGCCGTTCACCAGCGAGAGTACGTGCCATTGCTCGGCGTCGAACTTCACCTCTTCCTTTCCCCGCGCCGGCGCGGGTACGACTTCCAGCACGACGTCCAGGTCGGGCAGCATCTCCTTGATGCGGTTCCACTCGTCGACGGCGGCCGCGGCGTCCATTAATATCGCCTGGACGTCGAAGCCGATGGATATCTCCTCCGGCCAGGCCTGCTCGCCCTCCAGGAACTCGAACTCCCCACCCCACCAGCTGAAGAGGTTGGTAATGATCATCCGGCCCTGCGTCTTCAAACCCGCGACGAGTTTTTCGTGGGGTAATTTACCGTGTTCCAACAGACATAGGCCGAACGGGCGCCCCGACTTATTCTGCGACGCCCTCATTCCCTCGACGGTGTCTTGGTCGATATGACCTTCCCGGACGAGGACGCTCCCCAATTTCTCGCGCTCGTCCGTGCTCGAGGCGTAAACCAGCATCCCCTCGCGGAAATATAAACGCTTCTCTTCGGCGCCGCGCCGGATAGAAAGAGCTCCCGTTTTCCTGGCCGAGCTAAGAAGCTGGAGGATATCCGGGAGATTGATAGTCTCGAGATCGCCTTTTAACGCCATATTTATTCCGACCCAGGTCCTTTCGTTGGAGTATAACGTTCGCCGCTGCCTTTCGCAACCCCTTTGAACCCCTTACCCGCCCTCCGTCCCGGAGAGCTCGACGCTGATAAGGCGAGCCGCCCGCGGCGTGGCCCTCAGAATGCGGAAACGGTACGGCGGCCAATCGTACACGTCGCCGGACTTGGGCACCCGTCCCAACGCTGAGGCGAGAAAACCGCCCACGGTAATATAATCGCCGCGCGGCAGCGGTACCGGCATCCGTTTATTGAAATAGCTTACCGCGAGGCGCGCGTCGGCGGTATAACCTTCGCCGTGACGTATTAGCCCCTGCGAGCCCCAATTATACTCGTCCTCTATCTCCCCCACGACCTCCTCCACGATGTCCTCCTGGGTCAACATGCCGACGGCGCGGCCCGCTTCGTTTCGGACGACGGCCATATCCACCCGTCGGTTAGCGAGGCGCGGTAAAATGGTCTCTACGCTTTCCCGGGCCGAAACGAACAACGGCATCCACAGGTTGGCTTTCACGGGAACGTCCGCGGGCAACGCGATGAAATCGCGGGCGACGGCGACGCCGACGATCTCCTCGCGCCGACCTCGGTAGACCGGGTAGCTCGAGAAACCGCTCCGCCCCAGCGCCGCGACGACGTCTTTTTTTGAAGCGTCTTCCGGCAAAGCGGTTACGTCGGCGAGCCGCACCATAACATCTTCCGCCGTCGTCTCGCCGAAGCCGAAGATGCGCCTTATCATGCGGCGCTGCATTACCTCGGTTCTGGTCCGCGGTTGGCGGGAGGTTAATATGGCTCGCAGTTCCTCCCGGGTCGCGAACGGCAGCCGCTCCGCCCTAACGCGCACCCGGCCCAGCAGTCCGCCGGCGACGACGTTGGCGGCCCACACCACGGGTTTGAACAACGTTTCCAAAAAACCGACGACGGGCGCGAAGGACATGGCGAAATAATCCGCGTCTTCGAGGACGACCGATTTGGGTATAATTTCGGAGAATACCGTCAGGAGGACCGTCATCGCGAGCGTCGCGACGGCCACGCTGGCGGCCTCGCCGGAGTACCGAGCCGCCAACACCGTCAAGAGGGACGTCGCGACGACCAGCGAGACGTTGTTGCCGAACAGGATGGACGTGAGGAAGCTGCCGGGTCTCTCCAAGAACGATAAAACGCGGGCCGCGCGGCGGTTCCCTACCGCGGCCAGGTGTCGCAAGCGCATGCGGTTGGCCGCCAGGACCGCGGTCTCGGCCGACGAGAAAAATCCCGCGGCGAATATTAAAACTATTACGAGGATTAAGTATACTACCGACAACTACCTTTCCACCCCTCGGACTTTTTCTACGATTACCTCCGTTAAGCGATGCGGTTCGGCGCCCTCTATCGTAAATTTGAGGTCGCCTTCGCGATACTCCTCGCCGACCGCCGGGATGCGGCCGAACCGGTTCAGCAGGTACCCGGCCAACGTCTCCGCTTCTTCGTCCTGCAAGTTCGCGCCTATTAAATCGTTGAAATCGTCGAGGTCCGTATCCGCGGCGACGATAAGGCGGCCTGCGCCGACGTACTTCACCGGCTGCGACGGCTCGCCGACGATCTCCCCCAGGACGTCCGTCATCGTAACCAGGCCGTCAAGGGAACCGTATTCGTCCACCACCAACGCTATGTGGGTCCGGTTCCTTATAAAATCTACGAATAAGTTAACCGCGGGCTGGCTGTCGGGGATGAAGTACGCAGGCCGTACGGATTCGCGGAGCGCGGGCGGCGGCTCGTCGCCGGCCAACAATATATCTTTGACGTAGAGAATACCGATCACGTTCTCGAGCGTATCTTCGTAAACCGGTACGCGGGCGTACGGCGAATCGGCTACGGCACGCGCCGCCTCCTGGAAGGTCATATCGGCGTTAAGGGCGAATATCTTCGTACGGGGGGTCGCTATTTCCCCCGCCGTACGGTCCGCGAACGCCACCACCCTCTCGATCATTTCCCGCTCGACGTCGTCTAAAACTCCTTCGGCCTCGCTCTCCCGCAGCAGGCCGTAAATATCCTCTACGCCGGGGTCCAAACTACGCCGCGGCGGCCGCCCGGCCAGGAAATCGGTTAAGGCCAGCGCGGCCCGGTTCAACGGGTACAAGGCCCAGAAGACGAGCTTGATAAAGGGCGAGGTGAACGCCGCGCCTTTTTCGGGCCAGGCGACGCCCAAAGTTTTGGGGAGGGTTTCGGCGAAGACGAACACTATAACCGTTATGGCGGCCACGGCCACAACGGGCCCGTATAGCGGATGAGCGCGGACGCCCAACGCGGTCGCGAGGGACGCGGCCGCGGCCAGCGCAAACATATTGCCGACAACCACCGTTACGAGGAGTCGGCGAGGCCGGGCCAGGAGAGAACGCACCAGGGGCGCCGTAAGTCGGCGGCGAAGCTTCATGCGCCGCAAGCGCACGCTGCCCAGCGAAAATAACGCGCTCTCGGCGGTCGAGAACAACGCGCCGGCCGCGATTGCGGCTAACAACAATATGCTAAGAGTAAGGCTACTCACGGTATTAAAGCCGCCCGCCCGCCCGGGGCTAGCGGCTTTCCGCCCACACCCCCACCGTTTTACTGGTATAGGCCGCGTAGGCGTCCTTGCGGAAGAGCAGGCCGACGATGCGGCGCGGGTCGTCCGTACTCACCACGGGAAGGCTCTCGACGTCGAGGCGCTCGAACGTATCCCAAACCGTATACAGCGTTTCGTTCTCGGATACGGTGATGACGTCTCTCTTACATAACTCTTCCGCCACGACGATGTTGGAAAAGGAACGTTCGTTGACCCAGCGGCGGAGATTCTGCATCGAGATTACGCCTACGAGGTCTCCCCGGGCGTCGACGACGGGGAAAGAGTTCTGGCGCGCTTCCTGGACGAATTCCATAATGTCCTTGAACAGCATACCGGCGTATATGGTCTCGTAGTCCAGCCGCATCACGTCTCGGGCTTCGATGGCCTTCAATATGTCGACGTCTTGGCCGCCGCGTAGGTTAACGCCGGCGCGGTGCAACTTCGTCGTGTAGATGGAGAGGTGGTTCAGCCGGCGCGCCACCACGAGCGCGATTACGCAAGCCGTCATCAACGGCAGTATGATGGAATAATTATCGGTCATCTCGAAGAGGATGACGACCGCGGCCAACGGCGCGTACGTCGTGCTGGCGACCATGGCGCCCATAGCGACGAGGGCGTACGCCCCGGGCTGCGCCGTGAGCCCCGGGAATACCTGGTGGGCCAAAACACCGAACGCGCTCCCCAACATCGCGCCCATAAACAGCGCCGGCGCGAATATCCCGCCCGAGCCGCCCGAGCCCAGCGTCGTCGTGGTCGCGAACAACTTGGCCACGAGAAATATCAACACGAGTTGCAGGGGGTAGATGTTGCTTACCGCGGCGTCGACGGGACCGTACCCCGTCCCCAATATCTGCGGCAGAAAGATTCCCAAAGTCCCCACCGCCACGCCGCCGAGCATCGGCCGAGCCGGCGCCGGTATCACCCTTAAAACCTTTCCGAAAAAATCCTCCTCGCCGTAAAGCAGTTTGGTGAATACTACCCCGAGTATTCCGGCTGCGACGCCCAGGAGCGCGTATAGCGGGAACTCCCCCCAGTGCCTGAGCTGGAAGTGCAGCACCGTTAGCGACGGGTGGTTGCCGAAATACCAGCGGCCGACCGCGGCCCCCACCACCGACGATATGACCACGGGCGCGAAATTGGCGAACCCGAAATCGCCCAGTATGACCTCGAGCGAGAAGAGAGCGCCGGCGACGGGGGCATTGAAGGTAGCCGCTATGCCCGCCGCGGCGCCGCAGCCGACCAGCGTTCTCGTACGCTGCGCCGACAGGTGTAATACCTGGCTCAGCGCACTGCCTATGCTCGAGCCCATCTGGACGATGGGGCCCTCCCGACCCGCCGAGCCGCCGGAGCCCATACATATGGCCGCGGCCAGCGCCTTGACGGGTAAAACGCGGTGCCGTATTATCCCTCCGCGCACCGCCACCGCGCCCATCACGTCCGGTATGCCCGAGCCCTTGGCCTCCGGCGCGAGGTAGTATACCAGTAAGCCGACGACCAATCCGCCGGCGCCGGTAATTACGGGTAATGCGGCGCGGCCGTACGGCAGCGTCGCCTCGGCCCAAACCCAAGCGCGTTCCAAAAATATAAAATTGAAAAAGCGAATCAGCTCGCGGAAGCCGATCGCGGCGAGGCCGGTGGCGAAGCCGATTACGACGGCCAGCACGACGGGGCCTACGTGCCGGTTGTACGCTAATCCGGAAAAGACCCGCGCCGTCCGTTTGAACGGATTGACGCGGTTACGGCTGATAGTCGCCGGGTCTTCCAAGCGAAACGCCGAAGTCGGCGCGTTGGCCTTTCGGCGTGCGTACCCTTCGTCAGGGATAAAAACGGTTTAACATCCGCGGAAAAGGTATCGCCTCTCGGATGTGCTTTAAGCCGCAGATCCACATTACGGTGCGTCCCAAACCCAGGCCGAAACCCGCCGTGGGAACCGCGCCGTAGCGCCTGAGGTCGAGGTACCACTCGAGAGGTTCCAGCGGAAGGCCGTGGGCCGCGACGTTTTCGAGGAGTTTACCCAAATCGTCCTCGCGGCACGACCCTCCTATGATCTCGCCGTAGCCCTCCGGCGCGAAGACGTCGATGGAATATGTCAACCGCGCGTCGTCTTCGCACCTCTTCATATAAAACGCCTTGGCCTCCAGCGGGAACTTCTCGACGATAAAGGGCGTGTCGTACTCCCGGGCGAGGGCCGTTTGTTCGTCGCCGCCCAGGTCCCCCCCCCACGGTAAGTCGTAACCTTTACTCGCGAGGAGGCCGCGAGCTTCGTAGTACGTGACGCGCGGGAACGGCGGCTTGACGCGCTCGAGCGCGGCGACGTCGCGCTTCAAGACGTCCAGCTCCGCTCGGCGCCGGCCCAAAACGGCGGTAACGACGGCGGTTACCAGGTTCTCGGCCAGCGATATGTTCCCCTCGTGGTCGAGGAAAGCGACCTCCGGCTCGAACATCCAGAACTCCATCACGTGGCGTCTGGTCTTCGATTTCTCGGCGCGAAAGGTCGGGCCGGCGCAGTAAACCTTGCCCAAGGCCGCGGCCGCGGCCTCCATATAGAGCTGGCCGCTCTGGCTCAGGAACGCCGTTTGGCCGAAGTAGTCCGTTTGGAACAGCGTCGTCGTGCCCTCGGGCGAGGTGGGCGTCAGTATGGGGGCGTCCACGCGAACGAAACCGCGTTCGTCGAAGAAGTCGGATATGGCGCGCTCGGCGGTAGCCCTCACTTTGAGGACCGCCTCCTGGCGCGGCGACCGCAGCCACAGGTGCCGCCGGTCCAACAGGAAGTCTACGCCGTGCTCTTTCTTCTGGATGGGATATTCCCGCGCCGGCGATATTACCCGGAGGTCTCTGACGAGGAGCTCGACGCCGCCCGGCGCCCGGGCGTCTTCCCGGACTACGCCGACGACCCGCACCGACGACTCCATCGTCAACCCGTCGCACCGGGCGAAGACGTCGTCGGCGACGTCGTCCTTGGCGCATACCGCCTGTACGCGAGCCGTGCCGTCGCGAAGCTGGATGAAATGTATTTTCCCGCTGCTGCGGAAATTAAAAACCCAACCGGCGACTTCGACCTCTTCGCCGACGTGCCGGCCGAGTTCGTCGAACCAAATACGCGTCATTTCGATTTCTTGGCCGCGGCGCCGTGTATTACCCCTCGGGCGCGCAGGTTAAACCAGGCGACGAGCGCACACCCGAATAGCGTTACGCTCATAATTTGCGCTATCGTCAGCCCCAACGCGAACGGTTGGTTGTCCCCCCGGAGGAACTCCATCGCGAACCGATAGACGGCGTATAAAATCAAGTAACCCCAGAATATCTGGCCGTCGAAGCGGCGCCGCCGCCAGGCGAGAAACAATACGACGAAGATGACGAGGTTAACCGCGACGGCGTAAAGCTGCACCGGGTGGAGGCGGATGACGGCGTCGGGCTGTCCCGAGAAGAAAGCCGCGAACGAGAGCTCGCCGATGTACCGGCCCGCGCCGGACCCCGGCGGGAACTCGACGCCCCACGGCAACGAGGTGGCCTCGCCGTAGCAACAACCGTTAAGGAAACAGCCTACGCGCGTTATGGCGTAGCCGAGCGCTATCTGGGGTGCTATCAAGTCGCCGCCCAACCAAACCGGGATGCCCCGGCGCTTCATAAAAACGATAGCGGTTAAAACCGCGGCGAAGAGGCCGCCGTAGAATATCAGGCCGCCGTGCCATATCTGCACGATCGCGATCGGTTTTTGGATATACTCCCGCAAATTGAAGAGGATGTAGAAAACGCGGCCGCCCACTATAGCGGCGATAACGACCCAGAAACCCATGTCGACGAAGTCGTTGAATTTCAATCCTACTTTACGGGCGTGCCGGGCCGTTATGAATATACCCAAAACGAACGCTATGGCGATCGCCACGCCGTACGACTTGATCGCCATCGTATCCGAGATTCTCCAAATAACGGGGTGCAACGTTACCTCCGCTCGAGCCGGGGACCCGAACGCGTTACTCGGGCCGCACGCTTAAATCGTCGAAGTATGCGGTGGCGCCGCGAACCTCGAAGCCCATCGGGCCCTCGAGTAGGCCTATGTCCGTGGCCTCGCCCACCACCGTACCGTTTAATTCCATCGTAAGCTCGTTGCCGGAAACGGCCGCTTTTACGGTATACGGCATCCCCACGCGCAAGGCGGCGACGCGGGCGCTGGCGAGAACCAGCGGCTTCGTTTTCCCGGCGATCTTATTAATCCGCGCGAGCTTTTTCTTGGGTAAAACCGCGAACGCGTACCGGTCCCCGCCCTTCGGGTTCACGCGCATGACTAGGCCGGCCCAGCCTTCGTCGTTTTCGACGTTTTGGACGAAGACGGTACAAGAGGCCGAGTAATTGGTGCCGGGGTCGTAGTTTAGGCCCACCAGCGCGTTCCGGACCTTCAGCATCTCTTTTTCGGGTTTTACGACCGCCCCCTCGCCCTTTTGCCATACCGTGAAATCGTCCTCCGTAACGGCCGCGAAATCGTGCGTGACGCCTTCGCCGTCCAAGGCCAGGCCCCATTCCTCCAGCATGCCGGTGAAGTGGAGGCCCAGGACACACGCTACCGCCAACAAGAAGATTACGCCGACGAAGACCGCGGCGATACAACAACCCTTCTTGCTTTTTTTCTTCGGCTCTCCCGGCGCCGTTTTTTCCGTTTCGTCGTCAGGGCGTTCTAAAACACCCTTATCTGACGCGGATTCCGCGGGGGGCGGCGTTTTAACGTCCGGGGGTTCGTCCCTCGGCGGCGGTTCTTCTATCGGGGGTTCGTCTTTGGGGCCCGGTTCCGCCGGCGTTGCGGCCTCCGAAGGCGCGGGCGGCTCGCTCTCCGCCGCTTCCTCCCGTTTCGCGCCGCAATTTATACAAAACGTCGCGTCGGACTCGTACGGCGTCCCACAATTAGGACATTTTTCTTCCGGCATTTTCGACCTCCGCGTAAACGGTCGCTACTATGGTTCCAAAGCCTTAATTTTTCGCATCGCGTCGCAAAAACCCTTACCGAAGCCTACGTCACCGTTTGAAACGCCAAAAAAATTTAACCGGGATGGGTGGAGCCAAGAAACCCTCCCCCGGCGCGTTTATTCCACTATAACAACCGGCGTTCCGGGCGAAACTACTTTCACCAATTCGCCGGCGTCGTCGTTGTACATTCGTACGCAGCCGTGCGAAGCGGCGGTACCGATGCTGGGCGGCTCGTTCGTGCCGTGAAGGCCGTAACCCTTCTTGTTTATCCCGATGAACCAATCGCCCAAGCCGTTTTCCGGCCCGGGCGGAATCGCCTTACCCTGCCAATACCAGGTCGGCTTTTCCAACGTCACGGTAATCTCGAAGCGGCCGGTGGGCGTCGGCGTCTCGGCCTTCCCTACCGCGCACGGCCAAACGTCGGCCAGCTCGCCGTCTTCGAAGAAATAAACGGCGTTTTCCGATTTATCGATATATATCCCGCTCGCGGGCGCCCGGTCGAACGACGACGCCGGCGCGTCCCAACCAACGACTATTTCGATTCTATCCAAACCCTTTTCGTACGAAACGGTGCCGAAACCCAGGTTTTGCCGTACGCCCTCCGCCTGCTTCATATAACGCTCGTCGCACCGGATAAGGGTCTCGCGAACGGAATAGTCCAATTCGCCGTCGCCGTCCCTATGGCCGTCGACGCCGTTCGGCAGCTCCACGCCGAGCTTGGCGGCTACGGCCTCGCACACCTCCCCCCTGCCCGCGCCGTTAAGGACCACTACGGCTGCTTCGGGCGCGGCCGCGGGCATCCCCCGGGCGTTTTCCGCCGAACCCCGGCAGCCCGCGAGCGCGGCCGCGACCACCGCCAACGGTAACGCTAACCGTACGTATTTCAAGGGGGCGAACATGGTCCCGTGTCACTCGCCGAAGAACGAAACGGTTTCCTCCCGAGGGCGCCTCTTCGGCGCTTGAGGCGCGTCTTTGCCCCCTAGCCGTTGCCCGAGCGCCACTATCGCTAAAAGGTCCCAATTTCCCTCCGGCTTAACGAGCTTTTCGATGTCCTCTTTCGCGATAAGGGGCCCCGTCATCCAGCAGGCCGCGTACCCGAACGCGTGCGCCGCCAACAACATATTCTCCACCGCCGCGGCGACGCTCTGCACGGACGCGTTTTCACGCGTACTCACTGATATTTCGGGCGCGTACCTGCTCAACAAACGCTCAAGTAGCGCGCGGTAAGGCTCGACGAAACAGCATATTACGGCCGACGAATTATCAAAAAACGTTATGTATTGAATATATCCGTCGAAGCTGCGTTGTGCGCTGGCCGACGATATCCTGTCTTTAATCAATTCGACCTTCGCAACCGCGGCATCTTTCATCTTGTTTATTAATTTTCTATCCGTAACGACCGCAAAATGCCAAGGTTGCTGGTTCGACCCGGAAGGCGCGAAGAGACCGCATTCGACGATTGCGTCCAGATGCTCGCGGGGTATAGGTTCGGGGGACATCGCCCGGCTCGAGCGACGTCCTTTAGCCAGTTCTACGAAATCTTCCGGCTTAATGCTCATCTAATAGGGTTTGTTTAATAATAAGGGTTAAACGCCTGGGAATTAATCACTTTCGATGTCCATCCTTAGACGTTCTTTGGTGACTACCGTATGGGCTCGAGAAATCGGCTCCGGGATACGGAAGCGGGGGGTCAGCTCGAGCACCAGCTCCTCAGCCCAATCGAGACGGGTGCGGTGGCCTACAGATACGTATATCGGTTTAACGCCGGTACGGGTCCTGAGTACGGTGCCCAATCGTTCGCCGTCGTGCATTAGCGAACCGCGGCAACCCTTGGTTTTACCTAACCTTCTAGGTCCCTTGCCGATAAGGCGGGATTTCGCACAGCCGATGGTTGGCACGTCGAGGAGGACGCCGAGGTGAGACGCGATTCCGAAACGGCGCGGGTGGGCTATTCCCTGGCCGTCGACCAATAGGATATCGAATTTTTTACGAAGGGAGTGTAAAATGTCGTAACACAACGGCGCCTCCCGGAAGCTGAGCAGGCTGGGTACGTACGGGAACGGCGTCGGGCCCTGCCGGCAGACTACCTCCTCCGTCTCGAGCTCCGGGTAGGAGAGAATGACGACGGCGCATAAGTTCAACGAACGGCCGCGGTGGTAGGCGACATCCACCCCGGCCACGCGACGTACGCGTTTCGGCCGGCCGGCGTACTTGACCAACCCGGCCATTTCTCGCTGGAGGACCAGGGCCTTTTTAAGGTCTTTAGGGAAATAGGGTTTAACCATATTATTGCGTACCCGGCGGTTTCGTTACCGCTACCAGCACGACGCCGAAACATATTAAAAATAAACCGGCTACCCGGACCCACGTCACCCGCTCGTCGAAAAACCACCACGAGAAGAAAAAGACCAAGACGTAGCCGAGCGCCACCATAGGGTAAGCGAACGAAAGCTCGGTGCGGCTCAAGACGACGAGCCAAGATATCGACGAAAGGCCGTAACAGAACAGGCCCAGAAGGACCAGCGGTTTAAATAGCGTAACCAAAACCTCTCTATTCAAACCGGTTATAGGGCCCTCCGCCGAGACGCCCTGTTTCAGGAAAATCTGACCCGTAACGCCCAGCGCCACGGATAACAGAATGAGAGCTATGGTCTTCACGTTACCTCCGCCGGTTAGGCGTCCGACGACCTTACGCGCGTAAGCGCCGGCGGCGCCGGTGCTTGAAGTCGCGCAACGCGTAGTACAAACGGGCCGCGCGCGACGGTTTTAGATATACGGCGTCGTCCGCGCAAGTCTCGTAACAACACAAACACTCGATACATCTTGAAGGGTCGATCTCCGCCACGCCGCCCGTCATACGCACCGCCGCCACCGGGCAAGACTCCACACAACGATTACACCCCGTACATCTATCTATCCTTACCGCGGGCTTAATAACAAATTGGCGGCCCGCGAAACGCAACAAAGGCCGCGGCAAGTGCCTGAGCCACAGGCTGCCGGGCGTCGCGACATCATCGAAAACCAGGTCCGAGTATTCGGCATCCCGCAGGATTATATCCGGCGCCGAAGACGTCAAGCCCCGTTCGACGCTGAACTTGACCGTCGGCACGTCTTCCGGCGCGAACCCCAGGATTTGCGTCAATACTACGTCTACGGCCGCGGCGTTGTATCCGCCGACGATAAGGCCGAAACTCCGTGTCGCGCCCGACGCCGGGCCGTCACCTTCCAAGCCGACGACGCCGTCCACGAAAGCGAACCTCGGCGCCAGCGCCGGCAGTAAGTCTACCACCAGCTCCGCGAAATCGTCCGGATGCGGCGCGCGCCGGTGCAGCTCGGCTTTCGCCAGGCCGGGAATTACGCCCAGGCAATTCTTTACCGCCCCCGTCAAAATCGTTAGAAAATGGGTTTTGAGCTTCGCTACCCCTATTACCGTCGCCTCGTCGCAAAAGCGCGTAACCCTCACTTCCTCGACGAAGCGGCTCTTTACGGGCCGCGGGACCGACCCCTCGGCCTCGAACGATACGAGCCGCGCTCCCGCCGCGCGCGCCGCCTCGGCCGCGCCCGTGTTCTCCCAAACGCGCTTAATCCCCCTGACGGCGCCGGCCGGGCTATCGCCTATTATTACGTCCCGGCCCCGAGCCGCCAATAGTTCCGCCAAAACTCGGATAAGGGCCGGATGCGTCGTAACGGCACGGGACGGTTCCCGCGCGGCCATAAGGTTAGGCTTTACGAGTACCGGACGGCCGGGAGGGGCCACCTCATCCCAACCGCCCGCCGCGTCCACGATACCCTCTACGGCCCGGCGGAGTTCCCCATCTTCGTACGACGAAGCCCGCGCGATGAAAACGCTATCGTCGGCTTCGTAATTATATTCCCCGGACTTTTCGATTATTTCATTATAATAAACGGCCTACCTTATTTCAAGCGATTTAAATATAGTTAAGATGCGCGTGACCTACGGCCCTCTTCGGGGACGTTCTATAATAGGCACTTTTAGAACGGCGGCCGCGCCGGCGCGTTATATAACGTTCTTACCCGCCTCCGCCTCGCTCGAGCCTGAAAGGCCTCGTTAAAAGCTCGGCTACTTCCGCGACCTCATAACCCCCGGCGCCGTCGCCCCAAGCCACGGCGGCTTCGGGGCCCAACTCCGCGATTACCTGAAGGCACGCGCCGCACGGCGGGACGGGGGGCCTCGCGGCCACCGCCACGGCGAGTATTTCCGACGCGCCGCCCGCTACGGCCGCGGCCACCGCGACGCGCTCGGCGCAAAGGCTCAAGCCGTACGAGGCGTTCTCGACGTTCGCGCCCAGGTAGACCCGGCCGTCGTTCCCCAACGCCGCGGCGCCGACCTTGAAACGTGAATAAGGGGCGTACGCTCGTTCTCGGACCGCGCTCGCCGCCGCTAACAGCTTGTCGATATCTATCGCAACCATAGAACGACCTTCGTTAAAGAAAGGGCGCCGACCCGCGAATGCCGACGCCCAAGAGGAGGGGTTTAGATAATTACTCGGTGTAAGTCGCGGTCCAAGGGCCGTCACCGCCCTTGGAATATACGGTCAGCGTGAATTTACCGCCGCCCGTAAGTTCGATTATCTCGCTTTCGCTCAAGTCGAAGTCGCCCAAGTCGTCGCCGGCCATGCGGAGTACTTTGACGTGGAAGTACGTATCGTCGGGCCAATCGAATTCGACTTCGATCTCGTCGCTTTCCGCGAAGACGTCGAACTTATTGGAATCGTTCGCGCCGCGCAGGACCCCGGAATACGTCTTCGTGTCACCGGACGTAACCTTGGATACCTTGCCGGCTTCCGGCGTAGGCGCCGGCGCGGTTTTCTTCTCTTCGCCGCCCTTTAAAGAGCTACAAGCCACGATCGCGGCGCACAGGACCGCCGCTACCGCCAACGTTATCAACAACTTTACCTTCAAGAAGCGAACATCCTGTTTAATCATCTACGAATAATAGCTCCTTGTATCCGCCGAGAAAATACCAATAATGGCGATGGGTGTCAAGATGTTTTTACCCCGTTGTTTCCCCGACACCGAACCCGCGCCGTAGGCCGGCCGTTTCCGCGGTCGCCTCCTCCGTCACGGCCGGATTTTCGCGTTGACCCGCGGCCGGCGCGGTGGTATCCTTTCAACCAATTATGCCTGTCACGGCCATACTTTTGATAGTCGCTTCCGGGTTCGTTCTGGCTTTATGGAACTTTCTGGTTAAAAAGGCTTCGGACCCGTCGGTGTTTTTTTTCGGCGCGGTGGTGTCGGCGCTCGCTTTATATACCCCGCCCTTCGTAATATTCATCGCGCCCCGCCTCCCGGCACCGACTCTCGAGCCCTTCGTCGCGACGGCGCTCGCAGGTTTTATCGAAGGGGTTTATTTTATCCTGCTGACGTATACGTACCGCCGCGGCGACCTCTCGCTCGTTTATCCGGTGAGCCGCGGCTCGGCGCCGTTGTTCATCCTGGCGGGCGGGATAACCCTGCTCGCGGAGGACGTTACGATTACCGGTTACGTCGGCATCGGCCTTATCGTAGCGGGGATAAGCACCGTCGCCTGGCCCGGCCGCGGCGCGCGCGTTACGGCCGCCACGGTTCTACTTTCCCTCTTGACCGGCGCCGCCATCGCGGCCCATCACGTTTGCTACAAGTGGGCCATCGGGTTCATCCCGCCGTACGCCGCCATCTACGTGGCGTGGCTCGTCGCCGCGGCCACCCTCGGCGTATATTGTTTGGCTACCCGTTCTCCCTTCGCCGCGGCCCGGTACTTGTATCGCCACTTTTTCCTCGCCGCGGTCGTCGGCGTCGTCGCCATGGGCGGTTTCCTGTGCGCGCTCATCGCCCTCAACATGACGCTCGTATCGTACATGGGCGCCGCGCGCAACGTCGGCATGATATTCAGCGTGCTCTTCGGCGCGCGATTTTTGGGGGAAGGAGGCCGTTGGCGCCGTCTGGGGGGTGCGGTCGCCATAACCGCAGGGGTAGTCGCGATGGCGTTCGCTTAATCGGCCGGGCCCCCGGGGATAAGCCGGGTTCCCGGTTAAATAATCCCGGCCTTCGCGGCGTACGCTTCGACGGTGGCCTCCCGGGCGTAGAACAGCGCCAACGCCTCGTCGGGCTCCGTATTAACGGTAGCATCCGGGGCTACGACGGCGCCGAGGACGTCGCCGTTTTTTATTAAAATATTCGCGGCCTTCTCGCCGGCGATAATCGAGACCAAGCCGGTAATCCGCGCCTTGCGGGCCCACGACAGGTATTCTTCGATATTGACCGCGGCTGAAGGCATTCGCGTGATAGCTAAGTGCCCGGCGAAAGCTACCGCCATCGCCGAAGCCGCCCTCTCGCCTGCGCTGAACAGCTCGAGTTCCCCCCGTACCTGTTCGAAAACCTTTTCCAAAGCCGCCGCCGCTTCGTCGCCGCGTCGGTAACTATCGCAATCCCACATAAGGCCGCCTACCGCGGCGCCGTCGATGAATAAAAACAACCCCAACCTTTCCGCCGCCGGGCCGACGGCGCAACACCCCGTAAATTTCTCCTTTTCCAGCCCGCCGAAAAGTTCCGCCAAGCTTTTCGCCGATACGGGCCCCGCCGGCTCGCCCGCCGCTAAAATCGGGGGGGGCGGTACTTTCGCGGCCGCGGGTCCCTTCAAGGTCTCGGCCTTACCGACGCCCAGAGCTACCGCTACCTCCGGCGGGACGTTGACCGGGAAATCCTCTTCGTCCGGCATTACGTCCTCGATAAAGCGGTACTCCCCTTCCCGCCACGTAAGTACCGTTTGCACCGCGGCTTCTCCTTCGACCCCTTTACCGGAAGCGTGTTGAGCGAGGCCGCGTTTAAACGTTACGAAGACGGTCTCTCCGCCGGGGCCTTTGAAATGAATGACCCCGTACGCGCGTGCCTTATGGACGGCGGTGAATATTTCCGCCGGGCCCGTTTCCCTTAACTCGCCGTTTTTCTCTATATCCATCTAACTCACTTCAGCGTGCGACACCTTTACCGCGCGAATATAGCATAGCCATAGCGACCCGTCAAACACGGAGATAATGACGTTGCGGGCCGAGGGGAATGATGTTATCTTTACGCGTGGCGTTGAAGACGGCTAAACACGTCGAGTTGGAACTTTTCGTTACCCTCAGGGTCGTAGACCGCGTGGCCTTAACGGCGCGCCAAACCTTGACGGAACGGCTGGGGTACGGCGACATCCTGGCCGACCTAAACCGCCAAGATTATTACCGCATCGCCGTTACGGGAGGAGAGGCCGAGGCGCTGGCGTACCTTCGCGAAATCGCGGAGAGTACCACCCTATTCGCCAATCCCAACAAAGAGACGTTCACGGTACGTACCGTCGAAAGGCCGCTATCGCGAGACGACACCTACGTCGCGCTCGTGTACCCGCGCGAAGGCCTTTTCGACGAATCGTTGTGTCGCCATTTAGCGCTCGAGCTGGGGTACGACGGCGTCGTGGCCGCCGGCCGCGGCGTCGCCTGGACCATCGAATTATCGCGCGGCGCGGACCCGAAGTACGTCGAAGAAATCCTGGTAACCCGGGAACGTTCGCTCGGACTGCTCGCCAACCCTCACGCCGAGAAGTACGAAATAGTTTAGCGGGGCCCGAATAACGCCCTCCCTACCCTTACCATATTCGAGCCCTCCTCGACCGCGAGCTCGAAGTCGTCCGTCATCCCCATAGACAACCATCGGAAGGCGCCGCCGAAAGCCGGCGCGATTTCTTCGAACAGGTCGCGCAGCGTACGGAACGCGCTCGCCGCGGCGGCCGTGCCCGCGCCGAGCGGGCCGACCGTCATTAAACCCTCCAGGCGGAGGTTGGCGCACCCGGCGACGTATCCCGCAAAATCGGCGACCGCTTGGGGCGCCACGCCGAATTTAGTCTCCTCCCCGCTCGTGTTTACCTCCAACAAGACGGGTAAAACTTTCCCGGCGGCCGCGGCCCGCTTTTGGAGCTCGTCCGCCAGCCGGGGGCTGTCCAGCGATTGGACCATCCCGAAAAGCCGTACCGCTTTCGCCGCTTTATTCCGCTGCAAGTGACCCACCATATGCCATTCGGATTCGACGCCGGCGAGCTCGCGGATCTTGACTTCGGCCTCCTGTACCCGGTTTTCCCCTATTACTCCAACGCCGGCTTCGATTACGGCGCGGACTTGGGCCGCACTGCGCGTCTTGGCGGCCGCCACGAGCGTTACGTCCCCCGCGTTTCGCCCGGCCCGTTCGGCGGCGGCGGCTATGCGGTCCTGCACCGCCCTTACGTTATCGGCTATCGTCGCCATCTTCTTACGTAGGCCCCGGGCTCTCTTGGGCTACTTTTTCGGGCCGGAATACCTCGGCGCCGGCCAAAATTCCCAGCGCGTACAAGTTTTCCAGTTCGCGTTGGTCGCAGTATAACGTGCCGCGGGCGCGGCCGCCGCGTTCAAGCCGTACCTCGCCGCGTCCGCCCCCCAGGCGGCGCCGGACGATGACTTTATGGCCTTCTTCGATGATCGTCAAATCCGGTTCGTCGCGGGCCCGGATACGGAAAGCCGCTACCAAACCGTCCAAAAATTTGGCTATCTTGCGGCGTGCCGCGCCGCGCCACCACGGCGCGGCGAACCGTACGACGGCTACTACCGTCCCCAGCGGCGGCCTCTCCTTCAGCTCGGGCTTCAATACCGCTTGCCGCCCGGCTCCCGCGTCCAACGTCTTCTCTTCCGCCATTTCCGTAAACCCGACCGGGAACGCATACCCCCGGCGGCCTAATATCCGAACGAAGCTCGGTAAAACCTTACCGTGAACGCCGCGTATCGCCACAATTTACCATAAATCGTTTGCCGGGTGCAATAGGGTAACGGCCTTAGCGCTTGACTTAAGCCCGCGTTTTAAATAAAATCGCTTCTAAGCGTGGAGGACTTCGGAATATGCGGCTGCCGACGTTGACGTGGACCGGCGACGCGCTCGAGCTTATCGACCAAACGCTCTTACCCACCGAGCTGGCCGTGAGGCGTTGCGAGTCGGCCGAAGAGGTACGCGACGCCATTCGCAGGCTGGTCGTGCGAGGCGCGCCCGCGATAGGCGTCGCCGCGGCCTACGGCGTATTGCTCGCCGCGCGCTCCGGGAGGAACGGGTCGCCCGCAAAACTAAGGGGGCGCGTCGCGTGGGCGGCGGAGTTATTGGTCGCCGCGCGGCCTACGGCCGTCAACTTAGCGTGGGCCGTCAACCGGATGGCGGCCGCGGCCGAAGAGGACGCGGCCTCAGCCGAGGACCTTTACGGAAGGTTGGCGCGAGAGGCGAACGCTATAGAGCGGGAAGACCGGGAAGCCAACCGCCGCATAGGCGAGTACGGCGCGGCTCTCCTGGAAGACGGCGCGACCGTTTTAACTCACTGCAACGCGGGCGCGCTGGCGACGGTCGACTACGGCACGGCCTTGGGGGCCGTATACGCCGCGACCGAAGAAGGGAAAACCATTTCCGTATACGTCGACGAGACGCGGCCCTTACTGCAAGGTGCCCGCTTGACGGCCTGGGAATTGGCACAGGCCGGCATCTCGGCCACCCTTATCTGCGACGACATGGCCGCCGCGGTGATGTCGCGGGGGAAGGTCGACTGCGTCATCGTCGGCGCCGACCGCGTCGCCGCCAACGGCGACGCGGCGAATAAGATCGGGACGCTCAACCTAGCGCTTCTGGCGCGACGCTTCCTGGTCCCCTTCTACGTGGCGGCGCCCTTTTCGACGGTGGACTTCGCGATGCGTTCGGGGAACGATATCCCGCTCGAGGAGCGCGACGCGGAGGAAGTAACGTCTTTCGCCGGCGCGCGTTCCGCTCCCGTAGGGGTGAACGTTTTCAACCCGGCATTCGACGTCACGCCGGCGTATTTAATCGACGCCGTTATAACCGAGGAGGGCGTGGCCAGAGCCCCGTTGGAAGCCGCGCTCGCGGCGCTTCGAGGTGACTACGGCAGATAGACGCTTCGACCGCATCGTCGTCGTCATACTCGACGGCGTCGGGATAGGCGAATTACCCGACGCGGCCGACTTCGGCGACGGGGGCTCCGATAGTCTGGGCAACGTCGTTAAGGTTCGCGGGCGGCTACGATTTCCCCACCTCGCCGCCCGGGGCCTTAGCCGCTTGACGCGCCTCCCCGGGTTCGAAGAGGCCGCAGTGACGGGCGGCTACGGCAAGCTTAAAATGACCGCGGCCGGGAAAGACTCCATCGGCGGCCATTGGGAAATCGCCGGCGTCGTTTTAAAAGACGGCTTTCCCCTTTTCCCGGAAGGGTTCCCGCCGGAAGCGGTAGAGCTGTTGAGAGTCGCCACCGGCCGTGAATTCATAGGCAACCGGGCCGCGTCGGGCACGAAGGTAATCGACGAATTGGGCGAAGAACACCTTAGAACCGGCGCGTTGATAATTTACACGTCGGCCGACAGCGTTTGCCAAATAGCCGCCCACGTCGACGTCGTACCGCTCGAGGAACTATACGCTATCGGCCGGAAAGCGCGGGACGTCATGGCCGGGCCGTACGCCGTGGGCAGGGTCATCGTCAGGCCGTTTGGGGGCGAAGCCGGCTCGCTCTACCGATTGAACGACGCTCGCCGCGACTACTCGCTGCCTCCGCCCGCGCCCACGCTGCTCGACGAGCTTAATGACGGGGGGTTCGACGTAAGGGGGGTCGGCAAAGTAGACGACATGTTCGCGGGCCGCGGCTTCACCCACTGTCGCCACACTAAGGACAACGCCGACGGCGTTAACAACGTGAAGGCCGAGCTGCGGGGTAACTTCGAAGGGTTGCTGTTTGTGAACCTTAACGATACCGATACCGTATACGGCCACCGCAACGACGTCGAGGGTTACGCCCGAGCTTTAGAGGATTTCGACGCCGCGCTGCCGACTATCGAGAGTGAGATGGTTTCGAACGATCTACTACTAATCCTATCGGACCACGGCAACGACCCGACGACGCCCGGCACGGACCACAGCCGCGAATATACGCCCCTACTCGCGTGGCAGCGCCGCCTCAAACGCGCCGTTCCGCTGGGTACGAGGGCTACCCTCGCGGACGCGGGTCAGACCGTCGCGGAGAACTTCGCCGTCGGGCCTTTGACGGCTGGAACGTCATTCTTAGATGAAATCAGCGATTAAGTACCTATTGATATTTACGGTGTTTACGCTCTTCGCGCCGGCGCGGGCCGACGAGGGTGGCGAGGAGGCCGAGTCGGCCAAAACCTTCGACTTGGATTTTTACTCCCGCAGCGACTCAAAAAACGCGGGGGCGAGCGTTTCGTATACCGTACCGCTGACCGGAAACCTCGACTTCTCGACGTCGACGTCGCTCAAAAACGGCTATAACCCCGAGGACAACAGGTCCTCGCGCGGAAGGAACACGAGCCTTACTATCGACTACGACCCGCCGTCGCCGTGGCGCTTGAACGTCTCGTACGGCAACTCGTATGACCTGGTACACCGTCCCCCCGGCGAGGAGTACGACGAATTTAAAACGGAGAGTTCCTCCAACGGCGTGAACTCTTCGCTGGATTATCAATTCTCGGACGACTTGAAAACCGATCTACGGTTGGGGGTCCAGGACTCTTCCCAAGAAATATTAATAGCGCGCGGCGAAGAGGTGCCGCCGCCGACGACAAGCCGAACCCACAATTTCGGCGGCGGGGTGGACTATAACCTGACCGCGGCTACGACTTTGAGTCTGGATTATACCGGCGATATTAGCTCTTCTAAAATCGAGGTAGCTAAGACGCGAACGTACCCTCCACGCAAGCCGAAACCGGCGGTATCGCGCAAAATCGGGAATACCATATCCGGCCAAATCGGCATGAATAAAGATTTAAGCGAAAAACTTAACCTCAACCTGTCTTTCGGCGTTACGGACGGCGTAGCGCGGGACAAATTGGAACCGGCGCTGGATAGCGATGCGTTAAACGGTAACGCCTCCGGCGACGTAACGTACAACGTAAGCTCGTTGCTGTCGCTCACCAACTCGGTATCTTTTACCGGCGGGCGGGATTTCTACGAGAACAAGGACCGTTACCGCAAATTACTCAACGAAGTGCGCTACGACGTTGAGAGAGCGGGGTTCGAAAATACCGCCAATATCCGCGTCACGCCCGGCGAGCATTCGGAAGTCAACGTCGCCGTCAATTATAAAGAGTCCGAGAACTTCTTGAGGGATGCCGACGGCAAACTCCCCCCTCGCGACGAACCGAGCTCGGCCAGCTCGTGCGAAATATCGAAGAGTTATAAAATCACTTCGGACTTCGACCTCGCCCTCGGCGAAGACGTTACCTTTCACCTCGCGCATTACCTCACCGAGAGCCGGCCGCATAAACTCGTTTTCCCGGAACAGGACCAGACGACGAAGTTCAACAACCTGGACGGCAACGTCGGCTTCGACTGGACCGAGGACCTGCATGTAGACGTAAATACGGCGATGAACGTCGTCATATATCGATACAAAGACCCGGATTCCGCCATAGATAACAACCACGACGACTTAAAAATTTTACTCGGTACGTCTTTCATATACGACGTAACGAGCGATACTACCGTAGAGATAAAAACCGATATAAGCAAAAACAGTACGGCGTTCGTCGACCCGTTAACCACAAGAACCGACAGTGCGCAGATCAACCGCCACTTGTACACGAATATACGGCGCGATTTCGGCGAACTTTTTAAACCGAACGTAGGGGTAAATATTACGTACGGCCGCGATTACTTCCCCGCAAGCCCGCGTACCAATAAGCGCCGGTGGAATATAGGGGTTAACCCGGGTACCGAGATAAATACCTCCGACAAGTTAAAATTAAACCTCTCGTTCTCTTACTCGAGGGAAAAAATCGAAGGCGTCTTCGAACCCGACCCGGAGGATTGGCAAATAATTTACGGCTACGCCGGCGGCGCCGGCGTCACGTACGTGGTTTCGGAGAACTTAACGTTAACGGCGAGCTCGAGCTCGAGTCATTCGTACCATATAAAAAACAGCATTCGCCGTTATAAAGAAGTACCGGCCGAAACTTTTTTCGACCTCGACGCCGGCCTGAATTTTTCTTTTTAACGTCAT